>DASWOZ010000380.1:0-12306 GCA_036398535.1 Mucilaginibacter sp.
GTCAACGGTACCCGCAGTGTTATTTGGTTCGTTAATGCTGGTTAAGCTTTGCGGCTCAACCCTAAACCTGCAATCCTATATGGGTATGATCATGTCGGTAGGTGTATCTATTTCTAACGCGGTATTGTTAATAACCAATGCCGAGGAATTACGTAAGCACAACGGCGATGCGCTGAAATCAGCACGTGAAGCGGTTGCCTTGCGTTTACGCCCTATCTTGATGACCAGTTTGGCCATGGTTGTGGGTATGATACCTATGGCAACCGGGCTGGGTGAAGGCGGCGATCAAACTTCACCGTTGGGCCGTGCCGTTATTGGCGGGCTAATAGCCTCAACTTTCGCAGCTTTATTAATATTACCTTTAGTTTTTGCCTGGGTACAAGGTAATACCACCACTGATTCAGTTTCATTAGACCCAGAAGATGAAGAAAGTAAATTTTATGTCCCTTTGCACCACCTTAAACATGACAAAAAATAGATCAATTATCTCAATGACATTTTTGGCGCTAAGCGTAAGCTTATTAGTTGCCTGCGGCTCAAAGAAAACCGAAAAAAATGATCAAAACCAGGAAGAACAACAGGAAGCGGCCATTGAGAATCCACAGGTTGAAACTGTTACCGCTATTAAAGGCAAATTAAGCTCCTCTATTACTGTACCGGGCGAATTAATGCCTTATCAGGAAGTATTTTTGTATGCCAAGATCAATAGCTATGTAAAAGACCTTTTGGTTGATATAGGCTCAGAGGTACATACAGGGCAATTACTGGTAACCTTAGAAGCGCCTGAAATTAATTCACAACTGGCCAGCGCGCAATCACGTATTAAACAACAGGAAGCCATTTATTTTGCCAGCAAAGCAACTTACGATCGTTTATTAAACACCAGTAAAACCCCGGGTACCATTTCGCAAAATGACCTGGAGCAAGCCGAAGCCAAAAAAAATGCGGATCTTGCTAATGTGGACGCTGCAAAATCAGCCTATAAAGAAGTGCAGGCAAACCTTGATTATTTGCAGATAAGGGCACCGTTTGATGGGGTTATAACAACACGTAACATAAACTTAGGCGCCTATGTAGGCCCGGGTGGTAAAGGCGCTGATCCGTTGCTTGTCCTACAGGATCAAAAACATTTGCGCCTGGTGTCATCTATTCCTGAAAATTACACAGGGGCATTAAGCCATAAAAACGAGATCAGCTTTACTGTACGCTCTTTGCCCGACCAGGTTTTCCATGCGCAAATTAAACGTTTGTCTGGCGCTATTGACTCGAAATTAAGATCCGAACGTTTGGAAATGGATGTATATAATAAAGACAACCGTTTATTGCCTAATATGTATGCAGATGTTAATGTGCCGCTACCGGCCCGCGACAGCACAATTATTGTCCCTAAAACAGCTGTAGTAACCTCTACCGAAAAAGTATTTGTGATAAGGGTAACCAATCATCATGCCGAATGGGTGGATGTAACAAAAGGTTTCCAAGCAGGCGATCAAATGGAAGTTTATGGCAAGCTAAACGCAGGTGATAAACTGGTTAAAAAAGCTACAGACGAGATAAGAGATGGATCGTCGCTTAGAGATAGCGAAGCTCCAGCCAAAAAAGACAGCACTAAAAGTGATGAGTAATTAGTTACTGTTTACTGTAGCTTTTTCAAAATATCCACGCCAACCGCATCAGTACTTGCGCTGGCGTTAGATAATACAACAACAGCCAGGTTCTTTTCCTGGTTAAAAGCTAAAAAGCTACTGCTTCCATAGGTTCCGCCGTTATGGAAGTAGTAGCTTACGCCATCTACCTTAATTATATGCCACGCTAAGCCCAGTTTGGCATCATTGCTAAATGTAATACCATGTGTTAATTTAAGCGCCTTAGCAACCTGCGTTGGGCCATTATCGTTTAAATTGGCTTTGGCATATAACACAAGGTCATCAACTGTTGATCTTAACGACCCACAGGATGCCAGTGCATCAAAATCCCATGGCTGGGTTTGTACCCCCTCGTCATTATAAACAGGGGCAAAACGCGTGGTAAGCAACGGGTATAAATGCTGAACGGTATTTTTCATATCCAACGGGCCACATACTATAGCCTGTACCATTTCTTCAAAAGTATTTCCACTTATTTTTTCTAAAATAGTTCCTAATAAACCAACCGCTAAATTTGAGTAAGCATAATGTGTACCTGGCTTAGTATTTAAACCACAGGTTTTAAGATAGGCAAATAACAATTGCTTGTTATAATTGCGGTATGGGTTTAACTTATCATAAGGCTTTTGCTGAGATAGGTTATCAGGTAATGAAGGCAACCCGGATGTATGATTAATTAAGTTTATCAGCGTAATATCCTTTAATGCTGGATTATTAGCCACCGAATCGGGCAAATATTTGATGATAGGATCAGTTAGCTTTAGTTTGCCATTATTAACATAAGTTGCTAAAATAGCGGCCGTAAAGGTTTTGGTTATAGAGCCAATTTCATACAAAGTTTGCGATGTAGGTAACTGGCCATTCCCTTTAGCTATTTCACCATAATTATAAGTGCTTACATTTCCGTTTTTAATTACGGCAATGCTTAACCCTACCGTGTTTATCTTTTGGATATAAGTACGGGCAACAGAATCAACCTTTTTATCCTGTACAGATTTTACCGGGTTTGAGGTTGCAACGGGGCTGATCTTATCAATTGGTTCTATTTTAAAAGGGCGAAAATAGAATAGTTCCAATTTATCGTTTTCGTCCAGGCTCATTAACACCTCCATGGTGAGCACATTAAATTGTACCTTGTAAGTGGCTACTTTATTATTTACAAAGCTTACTAAGGCAACCTGCCGTATTTGGCCTAAAGGAAAAAGCTGCTGATCGGCCACAGCCTTAAACATTTCCGGAGTTAATGATTGTTTAAACTTTTCGCCGGCAAGCGCGTATATACTATCCGCATCCCTGGTTCGCAAATATTTGCCAACCAGCACAAATACCGAATCTGTTTTTTGCTGTTGCTTGCTTTGAGCCCTTACTATATGAGCAATAAAGCAAAACAAAAAGATGAATAGGAAGCGCAAAATCAATTTAAAGCTCATTTTGCAACAGATTAGTTAATAGTTACGGCGTTTGCCCGGCAAGCAAAAACAGTACTGCCATCCGTATAGCTACACCATTTTCTACCTGATCAAGTATGATGGATTGTTTGCTATCGGCAACATCGCTGGTGATCTCTACACCGCGGTTTATAGGGCCGGGATGCATAACGATTATCTCTTTGTTTAACGAGTCCAGTATCTGCTTATTTAAGCCGTACAGCATGGTATATTCCCGCAATGAAGGGAAATACTTAATATCCTGCCGTTCTAACTGGATACGCAGCATATTGGCTACATCACACCAATTAAGGGCTTTTATCAGGTTATGTTCTACTTGCACACCTAATGAACGAATATATTTAGGAATTAGCGTGGTGGGCCCGCAAACCATTACTTCGGCACCTAATTGTTTAAGGCATAAAATATTTGACAAGGCAACCCGCGAATGCAATATATCCCCTACTATCACCACCTTTTTGCCGGCAACATCACCATATTTTTCGCGTATGGAAAAAGCATCTAACAATGCCTGTGTAGGATGCTCATGCGCGCCATCGCCGGCATTTACTATTTGCGCCTTAACATGTTTGGATAGAAATATACCTGCCCCGGCATGTGGATGGCGCATTACCACCATATCTACCTTCATAGCCAGGATATTGTTAACCGTATCTATCAGGGTTTCACCCTTGCTTACTGATGAAGATGACGCCGCAAAGTTAACTACATCGGCAGATAAACGCCTTTCTGCAAGCTCAAATGATAAACGGGTACGGGTTGAGTTTTCAAAAAATATGTTGGCAATCGTAACATCACGCAAAGAAGGAACCTTTTTGATCGGCCTGTTCAATACCGTTTTAAAATTATCAGCAGTTTCAAATATCAGCTCGATATCTTTTCTGTTCAAGTCCTTTATTCCTAATAAGTGTCGCGTGCTTAATCCTGCCATTATTTTCTTTACTTCGGATTCTATTTATAATAAATAATGTCATTGCGAGCAATAGCCTGGCAATGACAAGGTGTTAACTTTCTTTTATGTCAGAAACCAGCACTATTTTATCTTCTCCATCTGTTTCTTTCCAACTCACCACCACCTTTTGCGATGCAATGGAATCCACCTCAATACCTACATAATCTGCTGCAACCGGTATATGACGCGAGTACCTACGATCAACCAATGCCAGCAGCTCTACCTTTTCGGGGCGGCCAAAGGCCAGCATGGCATCCATGGCAGCACGTATGGTACGGCCTGTCCACAGCACATCATCCATCATAATTACTTTCTTGCCTTCAATAATAAAATCTATCTTGGTTTGATTAGGTACCAATTGCGATTCGCGCCTGCGAAAATCGTCCCGGTAAAAAGTAATATCAAGATCGCCTTGTTCAATTTTATGACCTGGTAATATTTTTCTTAATTCCTCGGCTACCCGCTTGGCTAAATAAATGCCCCGCGGCTGAATACCAATTAATACAGATTCAGAGAAATCATTATGATTTTCGATTAATTGACGACATAAACGCTGAATAGTAATTTGAAATTTTTGACCGTCGAGCAGCGTAAGGTTTTGCATCGTTTGGGTGGATTTGGGCAAATTTAGCAAATAGTTTTTAATTAGAGATTAGTTAATTGGAGATTAGTGATTGGGGTACTTAAATATTGGCCGTCGATTATCTATGGCGAGGACGCATATTATCAAGCTTCCGGCCTTGCCATATAATAAACCGGAGCCGGACAGGTAAAACACCCTCCTTGGGATAGGGCAGGTGAGGGAACAAAAAAGCCCTGCCGGTTAACCGGCAGGGCTTGTAAGAGAATAGTTATTTAAAGCTTTATTTTGCTTCTTCTTCAGATTTTTTAGGAGCAGCGGCTTTCTTGGTAGCAGCTTTGCTTTCTGCACCTTCCATCTGTTCTTTCAATTGTGCTAAAACGCTCAGATCACCTAAAGTTGATTTTTCAACCGAATCTTTCACTTTCTTCACCGCGTTGTTAGCAGATTTTGCTTCTTTTTTGCGGTTTTCAAAGTCCTGAACACGGGCTTCAGCGCGAGCTTCTTCCCATATACGTGAGTGTGAAATAACGATGCGTTTGTTTTCTTTGTTAAATTCAATGATCTTGAATTCAGCAACTTCATCAGCTTTTAAGCTTTTGCCATCTTCTTTAACCAGATGCTTGGTTGGCACAAAGCCTTCAACACCATAAGGTAAAGCAACTATAGCGCCTTTTTCAGTTACTTTTAATACGGTACCTTCATGTATTGAATCAATAGTGAAGATAGTTTCAAAAGTATCCCAAGGGTTTTCTTCTAATTGTTTGTGACCTAAGCTTAATTTACGGTTCTCTATGTCAAGCTCTAAAACAACCACGTTTAATTTTTCACCAACTTTAGTGAATTCATTAGGGTGATTTACTTTTTTAGACCATGAAAGATCAGAGATGTGGATTAATCCGTCGATACCGTCTTCCAGTTCAACAAACACACCAAAGTTAGTCATGTTTTTAACTGTAGCTACGTGTTGTGTGCCAACGGCATATTTATCGCCGGCATTTTGCCAAGGATCAGGCGTTAATTGTTTAATGCCCAATGACATTTTACGCTCGTCGCGGTCTAAGGTTAATACCTGTGCTTCAATTTCATCGCCAACTTTCAGGAATTCCTGAGGGTTACGCAGGTTTTGTGACCATGACATTTCTGACACGTGGATCAAACCTTCAACACCCGGAATAATTTCTAAGAAAGCGCCATAATCCGCAACGGTAACAATTTTACCTTTAACCTTAGAGCCAATCTGGATGTTTTCATCCAATGACTGCCAAGGGTGTGGCGTAAGTTGTTTTAAACCTAAAGCGATACGTTTTTTCTCGTCATCAAAGTCAAGCACAACTACATTGATCTTTTGATCTAATGAAAGTACTTCTCTTGGATGCTCAATACGCCCCCATGAAATATCAGTTATGTGCAGTAAACCGTCAACACCACCTAAATCGATGAATACACCAAAGTCTGTGATATTTTTAACAGTTCCTTCCAATACCTGGCCTTTTTCAAGTTTAGCAACAATTTCTGTTTTTTGGTTTTCCAAGTCATCCTCAATCAGCACTTTGTGCGATACCACTACGTTTTTAAACTCGTGGTTGATCTTAACAACTTTAAATTCCATTGTTTTGCCCACATAAACGTCATAATCCCTGATAGGTTTAATGTCGATTTGTGAACCTGGTAAAAAGGCTTCAACGCCCATTATATCTACAATCAAACCACCCTTAGTTCTGCTCTTCACAAAACCGGTGATGATTTCATCATTATCCAATGCTGAATTAATTCTTTCCCATGATTTTTGAGTTTTCGCGCGTTTACGGGAAAGTACCAACTGTCCGTTAGCATCTTCCTGTGATTCAACAAATACATCAACGGTATCACCGATCTTCAGATCAGGTGTATCACGGAATTCAGATACAGATACTAAACCATCAGATTTAAACCCAACGTTTAATACTACATCTTTACTGTTAACATTAACAACAGTGCCTGTGATAATTTCGCCCTTGGTGATTGAACTAAAAGTTCCATCATACAATTTCTCCATTTTCTCACGTTCGCTGTCGCTGTAGTTACCAAATTTCTTGTCATCAGCGTCCCAATCGAAATCTTCGCGTGGTGCTGCTGCAATTTGAGATTTGATCTCTTCTATCGAAATTGAATCAGCCTCTGATTCAATAGTTTCCTTTTCACCGGTTGCTGTAACTGTTTCCAATTCAGCTTCCTTTGCCTTTAATTCTTTTTCTGCTTCCTGTTTTTTTGCCATTAAATAATTTTTCTCCTTTTCCCAATTTTCTAATTGGGACTGCAAAGGTAGGTATATAATTTTATTTCAAAAAAATTAATTGCTCTTAAATGCTGATTTTTAAGCCTTTTTAGAGGCACAGGGGCTATTTTTAGTAACTTTTGTGTTATCAGCGGTGGATAAATGTTTTAAGCAGCTTTTAATTTAGGCGCTATCTCCTCAAAAATCACCATAAAATCATCTAAAATATGTGCACGATAATTTACCAATACCATATTCATAGCTGCTTCATGTGCGGGTGTAAAAGGATTTTCCCAAACCCGCATGCAAATTCGTTTAAGGGCGTAGGCAATTTTAGGGGTTTCGGCATAGGTATGCAGGTAGCCATCTTTTTTAAATCCTTCAAAAAAACGGAAAAAGCGGGTGGTATCTTTTAGCCCTGCAAAGGTTAAAAACTCCCGGATAATTTCATTATCGCACCCGGCCATGTGTTCATAAAAGCTGTGCGCGGTTATTTTGCCCGTGGTAAGCAGCAAATTATCTAATATCAGCTCCAGTGCTATATGTCCTAAAAAAAACGGCTTTACGGGCGAGCCCTCAATTACCGGGGCCAAAAGTTTTTTTAACTGGTGCGAATGGGTAAGAAAAAAATCGGAAGAGTGAAAATAACGGTCTACAGCCAGGTGTTTATTCCAGCCGGTAATTATACAATTGACAGAAGGATTGACATGGTGCAATTTTTCGGGATGCAGTACAATAGTTTTATCCGCATTTTTCAAAAGGTCTGGCAGTACCGTACCTAATGTATGATAGCAGTTATCTCCATCCCTATCAAAATAATAATGTGATAAAAAATTCATAAGCTGATGACCCTGTGCCTAAAATACGAAAATTAACGCCATGTTGGGTTCTTATCTGCGTAAAAAAAGAGATTTTACAGTATTCTGTTATCTTTGCCCTTTTTGAAGCAAGAATATACCATGAACTTTGTTGAAGAATTACGCTGGAGAGGCATGCTGCATGACATTATGCCCGGAACCGAGGACCTGTTAAATAAGGGTATGGCGTCCGGATATATTGGTTTTGACCCAACTGCCGACTCATTGCATGTAGGCAGCCTGGCCCAGATCATGACCATGATACACTTTCAGCGCGCCGGGCATAAGCCATTTGCCTTAGTTGGCGGCGCTACCGGTATGGTAGGTGATCCTTCGGGGAAATCGGCAGAGCGTAATTTGTTATCTGAAGATGTTTTGCAACATAACCTAAGCGGCATTAAAAGCCAGCTGGAAAAATTCTTAGATTTTAACAGCGGGGCCAACAGCGCCCAAATGGTTAACAATTATGATTGGTTTAAGGAGTTTACCTTCCTGAATTTTATTCGTGATGTAGGAAAGCATATTACCGTTAATTACATGATGGCCAAAGATTCGGTAAAAAACCGCATCAACGGCGATACCGGCATGTCATTTACTGAGTTTACTTACCAATTGGTACAGGGCTACGATTTTTACTATTTATGGAAAAATTATAACTGCGTGTTACAAATGGGCGGCTCGGACCAGTGGGGAAACATTGTTACCGGTACCGAGCTCATTCGCCGTAAAGATGGCGGCGAGGCTTATGCTTTAACCACCCAGTTAATAAAAAAAGCCGATGGCAGCAAATTTGGAAAAACCGAAGGCGGTAACATCTGGCTTGACCCTGAAAAAACATCGCCTTATAAATTTTACCAGTTTTGGCTAAATACCAGCGATGCGGACGCCAAAACCTATATCCGGATATTTACCTTATTCGATCAGCAAACTATTGAAGCATTAGAAGCAGAGCAGGACGCTGCTCCGCATTTACGTGTGCTGCAAAAAGCATTAGCAAAAGATATTACGATACGTGTGCATGGCGAAGCCGAATATGAAAAGGCCATTAAATCATCCGAGTTTTTGTTTGGCAGCACGGGAATTGAATTTTTAAATGAATTAAGTGACGCCGAAGTAATAGGTCTATTTGAAGGGATACCTACTTATACCATAGTTTTAAATGATTTGAAACAAGGTATAAACGCTACTGATTTGCTGGCTGTACAAACGGCCGTATTCGCTTCAAAGGGCGAGGCTAAAAAAATGATACAGGGTGGCGGTGTAGCTATTAATAAAGTTAAAATAGGCACTCCGGAAGATATTTACAATGGCGATGCCTTGATCAACAACAAATTCCTGGTAGTACAAAAAGGCAAGAAGAATTATTTTTTAATTGTTGCGGAATAACTTGCAATTACGACAAATTGTATTTATTTTTGGATAAATGTCGAAAATGAAAAAATGTACAGATGTCGAGTCTTCAGTTAGCCAGGTAAATGAACCAGCTATTGCCTATCAATTGCCTGGCAATTTATTCGATAGTTTGTTTGGCAGGCGGGGGCATCTTAATCTGATAAGTGATTTTGACATCCTCAATAGTTCACGTAATGGCCTGCCAAAGCATTCATTAATGGCACTGGCAAAAAAAATATCTTTAACCCTGCAGGAGTTTGCCAACATTATGCATATTTCTGAGCGCACTTTACAGCGTTATGATGATGATACCATTATTAAAACCGAGTACACTGAAAAAGCCATTGAGCTGGCCCGGTTATATACCCGCGGCGAAGAAGTATTTGGCTCATTAGATAAATTTAAAACCTGGATGAAAACCCCGCTTCATGTTTTTAAAGGAGATTGCCCGGTTTCGCTTTTAGATACATCTATCGGCTTTGATATGATATTTAAAGAACTTGGCCGTATTGAGCATGGTATTTTTGCCTGATGATACTTTACCGCTTAACAAAATGCATCTATACTGATTTGAGTGGTTTGGGTGCCCGCTTATATGGCGGCAGGTGGAATAGTGAAGGCCGGTCAATGGTTTACCTTACCTCTTCCCGTTCGTTGGCTGTATTAGAGGCTTTGGTTCATTTAAGCCCGACTAATTTACCCAATGATTATTGCATGATGACCATTGATGTCCCTGACAGCATTACTGAGATTGACCTACAATTATTGCCTCACAACTGGCATGAATATCCCGAACAAAATGGCTTAAAACAAATTGGCAATAACTTTATCCGGGAAAACAAATACCTGTTATTAAAAGTCCCTTCGGCCATTGTAAAGGAAGAATATAATTACCTGATGAACCCGTTGCATCCACAATCTGCAACTGTAAAAATTTTAAGCAATCAACCGTTTTATTTTGACCAACGATTGACCGCTGAGTAATTTTATTAAAAATGCCCTCTTATTTTATTATAGATCTGAGCATCATATAATTGCCTTAGCTTGAGATGTGTTTCTGTAGACAATGGCAGTAATGAAGATGCTTCAATATTACTATGCACCTGGGCTACTTTTGTAGCACCCGGGATAACCGTTGTAACTTCGGGATGATCCAGGATCCAGCGAATGGCCCATTGCGCCATATGATCATCGGGCATGAAGCCTTTGAGTTCATTAGCTAATTTAACACATTCTTTAAATTCAATACCCGAGAAGGTTTCTCCGGCGTTGAATTTTTCGCCATTTGCATTAAAGTTACGATGATCATTCGCTGAAAAATTTGAATTTTCATTAAACTTACCGGATAACAACCCGCTTGCCAAAGGCACGCGAACTATCAGCGCTACATTTTTTTCTTTGGCTTTAGCAAATACCTCATCAGCCACATGTTGGCGGAACAGGTTAAATATAATTTGCAAAGAAGCCAGCCCCTCCTGCTCTAAACAGATCAACGCCTCTTCAGAAGTTTCAACACTGGCGCCAAAATATTTGATCAATCCTTCCTGCTGCAACTTGCGCAAATAGTCAAACACGTTGCCTGCCCGCATTTCTTCTGTAGGGATACAGTGTAACTGTTCTAAAAACAATTGCGGGACATCAAGATGTTTTAATGAATCTTCTGCCTGGCGCTTCATGGCATCGTAAGTAAAGTTTTGCGGCCAGCCGTTTGGCGCATCACCCCTACGGCCCAGTTTTGTAGCTACAAAAATCTCTTTATTTAAAGTTTTTAAAAACTTACCGATAACCGTTTCGCTTACGCCCATGCCGTAAACATCGGCAGTATCAATAAAATTGCCACCTTCGTCAATGTACGCCTGTAATATGGCAAAGGCATCTTCTTCATTTACGTCGCCCCAATCGGCGCTGCCTAACTGCCATGTGCCTAAGCCAACTTCGGCTATGGGTGTGTCTTTAAAATTTCTGTATTTCATATTTATTGGTTACAACTTTTAAACGCTATTAGCCGTTTCCTGTTTTAAAATATCCAAAACCCGCGGCGTTACCGTACCAAAAAATGATATGCCCGATGCGCCATTTTTTAAAGCTAACCTAATCCCCTCGCTCACTTCTGCATCATTTTTAAAACCAGCCAAAAATAAACCTGCATATAATGGGAACGAGCCCGCCAAAAAATGTACGCCTTCTGCCACCGCATCACCAATCCAACTCACATTTTCATTATAAAAACCATGATAGGCCATTGGGCAAACACCGTCAATTTTCCAGTTTGTCCAATCCTGCCGCACATTACGACGGGCAACTTCCGGCGTTGGGAATACCGCCGCTGTAATTGCTTTTTTATGCTGACGCGCAATGGCTGCTAAGCTATTTACCACACGGCTAATATTATTGTACCTGAACAACCGCCATGAAAGGCTTGCTTCGGGGAATTGAATATCTGACAGGTCTGTTGCATATTGTTCCTTAAACCGGGCCCGGCACACTTCACAATAGCAATAATCATATTCGGGCAGCTCTTTGGTTTGTTCAATATTGTATTTGCTCCATAAGTTTACGGGAAGTATCACATCGCAATAGCGCACATAATCCAAGTGAATACCATCCACATAATCCTTTGCTAAAATATTATTTACCTGGCCCTCTAAATATTGCTGCACTTCTTCACGGGACGGGCATAGCCAACGGTAATAATCTACATAAGGTGGTTTATCGGCGCATGATTCGCCTTTGCGGTTTTTGCTATACCAATCCGGGTGGGTGGTTATCAGTTCGGACCTGTTAAAAGTCCACATCCAGCGGTGCGTTTCCAAGCCCTGCGCTTTAGCTGCACGGAAATGCCGTTCGCTATCTTCCCCAAAAAACACTCCGGTTATACCTGCTGCCTTGTAGGAAGCATAGCGAATAGTAAGCTGCTCGTCTTTATCTCTTTTGTTAGGATTTATCCAAACCCAGTTTTTGAGTTTGCTTTTCTTTTTATTGACAGATGCCTCACCCTTTAGCGGCAGTTGTGATGCCATACCAACTAACAGGCCCGCTTTTATAAATTCGCGTTTGTTCATCTATCCGTTTATTTAATTACCGAACGCCTGAAGTTAGCTACCCAATTCGACAATGCGGTCAAATTCTTCGCGCTTTAGTCCCATTACTGATAGACGGCCCTGCCTAACCAAG
>DASWOZ010000381.1:0-5882 GCA_036398535.1 Mucilaginibacter sp.
AGCAGGCCAATTAAACCTTGCCCGGCTATCATTATAACAATAGCTATTAAGAGTGATATACTGATCACTACTGTAAGTGCCATTGCTATCATCCGGCGTTTTAGCCAGCTTCGTTTTTCGATAATTAATGATGAACTGTTAAATGCCCGCATCAAATTACTAACGCCATTGGTGGCAAAATATAAAGCAGTTATAAAGCCTAATGATAATAACTTACCATTTTGGTTTTTTATAATGTCTTCAATGGTAGTTTGAAAAGCTAAATAAGCGTTGGTTGGTAGGATAGAAGCCAGTATTTGAAGTAATTGAGCCTGGAAGTTTCGTATTCTGATATAAGGTATCAGTGTAAATAAAAATATGGTGCCCGGAAAAAGAGCCAGCATAAAGTTATAAGCTAATGACGATGCCTTATTTAATAATGGCCCGTATAAAAATTCATTAATAAAATTAACTAAAACACTGTATAGGGGTAGCATTCCAAAACCGGGTAGAATTACGGATTTGGTCCATTCAATAAATCTCCGGTAAGGTTTAGTCCGGAGTAAAATACGGTGCAACCAATTCATTCAAGCCAAATCTACTCAAAAAATGGCTTTAACTTCTCCAAAAATTCAGTTGATGGCAGGCATGGGCGGTTATTGGTCATGTTTACAAACACCAGTAATGTTTCGCCAAGATTTATAAGTTCTTTTTTCTCGTTAAACAATTCGTATCTAAAATGAATTTTCACCCCCGGCATTTTATCCATTATTACGTTAACGGTAATTTCTTCATCATACAAAGCTGGTTTTAAGTATTTACATTTTAATTCAAGCACAGGCATCATAATGCCTGATTGTTCCATATCACTGTATGTAAGCCCTAAACTACGCAGCATCTCAACCCGGCCCACTTCATAAAATTCGGCATAATTACCATAGTACATATAACCCATCTGGTCGGTTTCACCATACCTTACACGGATTTTGGTAGCATGTTCAAACATTATCTTTTGATGTTTCTTTTATTTAAAGCATCTCTAAACTTACGAGCGTTCACCAGGTGATCGGCTACATTGGTCGCAAAATTATGATAGCCCGAAAAATCTTCTTTGGCACACATATAAAGATAATTGCTTTGTTTGTAATTAAGCACCGCGTTTACCGCGTTTACAGACGGCATCATCACAGGGCCGGGAGGCAACCCGGTGTGTAAATAAGTATTATAAGGCGAATTAAAGGTAAGATCCTTATTCAATACCCGCCTGATGGTGAAATCATGAATAGCGTAAATAACCGTTGGATCTGATTCCAGCTTCATGCCCTTTTTCAATCGGTTTAAATATAACCCCGCTATGGTCGGCATTTCATCGTCATGTAAAGCTTCGCCATCAACTATTGAGGCTAATACAGATACTTCTATAGGGCTCAGGTTAATTGCCGCAGCTTGTTGTTTGCGCTCAGGTGTCCAAAACTTTTCATAATTGGCATACATCCGTTTGAAAAATTTTTCTGCAGATGTATTCCATAATATCTGGTAAGAATTAGGCAGAAACATGGTGTATACATTTTCGGGTGTAAAACCATATTGCTTAACGTAATCAGCAGAGTCTAATAAATGGATGATAGTGGCTGAATCAGGTTCCAATTTTTTAGCGATTAAGCCCGCAAACTGCTCTTTAAGCCTCAGATTATGGAAAGCAAGGGTAACAGGCTCTTGCTCGCCTAATTCAAGCATGCGTATAAATTTGCGGTTACTCATACCTTCATGCAAACGATATTTACCGGGCTTTACATGATTTGCATATTTCATGTTATGCGCTGCCCAATTAAATGTTGTCGTATCGTTCACTATGCCATGATCACGAATGTCTTGATATAGCTGCTCATAATTTTCACCGGTGTGGATGTATAAATATTCTTCTTTGCCGCTAACATTAGGCCCAAACAATCGTAAATAATAAAAAGTAAGCGTGCCCGCCAGGGCTATAAATAATAATATCACCAGCGCGATCATAAACTTTCTGAATGTTGCGCCTGGTGATGTTTTTTTTGTAGTCATAATAAAATGATAGGTATGTTTATTGTAGTTTGTGCAAAGCCATTAAGCCGCCTGTTAAGTTCTTAACACATTGATAGCCATTTTGCACTAAAATTGATTGTGCTGTAGTACTTCGTAAACCTACTTTACATATAACAACAATCTCGTCTGTTTTGTTATAATTCAATTGTTTTATGTTATCCTCAAGTAATGATAATGGCATGTTTTTACCACCAATGTTGTAGGTATGATATTCTATTTCTTCGCGTACGTCAAGCAAATTTAAGTTCTCACCTTGTTGTAAGCGGGTTAACAGGCTTTGCGCATCAATTTGATCCATCTGGTTTTTTGCCTTGTGAAATAGTGAGGTTAATACGGGTGCCAATACTAACTTTGGTAGCCGAATCTGTTTTCATTGGCGACTGCCCAACAACTACCGCGTTGCTTGAATCAATAACCATCCCCTGGCGCATAACTGTGCCCAGCGTTAAGCCGGAGTTTTTGATAACAAATTTTGCAGCGTCCAGGTCCTGGCCAAGCAGATCAGGCACCTCAACTTCGCTGGCGCCGGCACCGTCGCCAAGTACTAAGTCTACCCTTGAACCTTTTGGGATTTTTGTGCCTGCTTTAATAGGCTGTAAACCAAATCGTACTTCCAATACCATATCACGCGCAATGTCCGATCGGTAAATGGTATCCCCAACTTTTAAGCCATAACTTGCCAGGGTAGCTGCTGCTGAGATGTAGGGCGTTTGCTCAATAGATGGCAGCGTAACGTTTGGTGCAAGTCTTGAAACCATAGTTAAATAGATTTTTCTATTTTCTTTAACGCTTGTCCCCGGGTCAGGGTCCTGTTCAATAATGGTTCCGGATGGTTGATCAAGCACATAAACAGAATCTATCGCGTAGTCAAATCCCTGGTCTTTCAGTAAATTAATCGCGTTATCAACGGATAAACCTTTCAGTTTAGGAACAGGTACACCTGTGCCATGATTCGTATAAAAACCAAGGCTAAAAAAGGCTATTAATACAACTAATATAACTGACCCAATAGCCAGTAGAAAGGTATTTCTGAAAGATTTAGTTTTTAAATAAGCCCCAAATTTATTCATGTGCAGCGGTAAAAATCAGCTTCAATTAAGTATCAAACATAGGGTAAAAATTCGAATTTAGGATGTTCAAATTCTAATTTAAAAAAATATTAGAACTATCTTTGGGCATATGACAACCAAAAATATCGCCCTTTTGGCCGGTGGTTTCACCGGCGAATATGAAGTGTCACTTAACAGCGCTAAAAATGTAGCTGCCAACCTTGATGCAGGTAAATACACAGTATATACTATATTAATAAACCGGGATAGTTGGTTCTATGAGTTAGAAAGTGAGCGTATAACTATTGATAAAAACGATTTCAGCCTGACAATTAACGGCAACAAAATAAAATTTGATTTTGCCTTCATAACCGTGCATGGTACACCCGGTGAGGATGGTAAGCTGCAGGGATATTTTGATATGCTTGGTATTCCATACAACACCTGCGATGCAACCACGTCGGCCATTACCATGAATAAGGCGTATACCAAGGCTATTGTTAAAGATATACATGGGTTGCATGTAGCACATTCCATACAATTGTTTAAAAGTGATGATATACATGATGCCGCTTCTGTAGCTGCTAATTTAAAATTTCCTCTTTTTATTAAACCTAACAATGGCGGCAGTAGTGTAGGCATGAGCAAAGTGCATAATATAGCCGGCCTGCATGATGCCTTTGAGCGCGCATTTAAAGAAGACCACCAGATATTGGTAGAGGAATTTATTAAAGGCCGTGAATTTAGTATAGGCATAGCCCGGTTAGATGGGCATATTACTGTTTTACCCGCTACTGAGATAATTAGCACTAAGGAGTTTTTTGATTACGAGGCCAAATACACAGCCGGTGCATCGCACGAAATTACGCCTGCGGATATTCCTGCTGATAAAAACATGGAAATAGCTCAAATTGTAACGGAGGTTTATCTGCGTTTAAATTGCAAGGGCATGGTGCGGGTTGATTTTATTTTGCTGGATGGTACCAACGAGTTTTATTTTATTGAAATAAATACCACACCGGGCCAGTCGGCAGCAAGCTTGATACCACAACAGGTACGTGCAGCAGGAATGAATGTTGGCGAGTTTTATGGTAAACTGATAGAAGGGGCGATGTAGCCTGTCTGAACCACGATTTTGGGATAAAGGGATTTCAGGGTATTGTATTTAGCAAAGCCGTTTAGTACAGGTTCAGACGGCATAATGCTCAATCACATCCTGCGGTATTAAAACCCCTTTACTGCTTTTTAATTCAATCATTACAAAATCAAACCAGCCATCGCAGCACACTTTGCCGGTTGCTTTATTGGTAATAGTAAAATTTACCCTGCATTTTTTCTCGTCGATTGTATCAATCCCGGTTTTTACCAAAAAATAGTCGCTCATTTTTAGCGGACGCTTATAGTCGATATATACGGTACGCACCAACCAGCCAAAACCGCGTTCAATAAAAGTTTCCATGCTCATGCCATAGCAACGTTCCATTTGGTCATACCGGGCAGCCAGTACATAATCAAAATACTTACTGTTATGCACATGGTTATACATGTCAATATCATCCGGGCGTACACGTAATTCAGTTTCGAAGGTTTTGTATGCTGTAGTACTCATTTATAAGTATAAAATAGAAATTATTGGTTACCTGTAGTAAAATGAGTTGCGTTATTGCCCGGCACATTAATGGCCGATCCGTTATTCCCTGCTGCTTTTACCCCATTGCCGGGAAGGAGCGGCATACTTGTTCCTGCACCGGGTAAAATTGGGGTGTTTGGGTTTATACCATTGGTATGCGTGCCATATGTGCTATTAGCATCCGGTAGTTTAATGCTATTTGAGTTATTAATGCCTGTATTAGTAATCGTATTTGTAAGAGGGCCATTAATAGTTGTTGGTACTATTCCTGTATTGTAGCTACTTAAAGATGAAATTGTTTGCGCATCAGCCTGTTCAAAACAAAAGAATGAAACGGCTAAAACTATTATTGCGGTTATTCTTTTCATAAATAATTTGTTGTACAGTTTTAACTATTGTATTAAATATAACGATTTAGCGGCCATTATATATATACAAGATTGATTTTTTAAATTTGAATTTAATATCTATCTTTGCACCCACAATTAACAAAAATTATTTACGCTTTAGTATTATTCCAGTAATGTATTTAAGTAAAGAAGCAAAAACAGAGATTTTTGCAAAACATGGCAGTGGCCCTGCCGACACAGGTTCAGTAGAAGGGCAAGTTGCCTTATTTACCACCCGTATAGCACATTTAACCGGGCATTTGAAAAAAAACAAACATGATTTTTCAACCCAGTTATCACTGCAAAAATTAGTAGGTAAACGCCGCGGATTGCTGGCTTACCTCTACAAAAAAGATATTGAAAGGTACCGTGCTATCATCAAAGCTTTACAGCTTAGGGATATCATTAAATAACCATTTAAAGTTTTTTTATAAAAGCCGTCTCAAACATAAAGGGGATGGCTTTTTTACTTTTGAAACCATTATAGGCTACCATTAAAAAACAAGATAAAACCTATAATAGCTTGTCGCCTTTAAAGACAAAACAACAAACGAAACAAATATTACACACAAATAAAAAAACCGGTGCACTCTAAAAGATGAAAAGTGCATCACAACGAAAACAAGATGAGTTTAAATGTAATTAAAAAGGTTATTGATTTAGGTGATGGCCGCACCATTGAGATCGAAACCGGAAAACTGGCCAAGCAAGCAGATGGTTCTGTTGTGATAAAAATGGGCGATACCATGTTAT
>DASWOZ010000382.1:0-1716 GCA_036398535.1 Mucilaginibacter sp.
GAGATCATTAACAATGTAAAGGGTATTAACCGGGTAGTATATGACATTAGTTCGAAACCACCGGCCACTATTGAGTGGGAATAAGTGGTTACTATTTTTAGTTATCGCGCTGGTAGCCGGTGCATGTTCGCCAAAGTTACGGCCTGCCCAGGTATCTGTACAACAACCTGCTGAAAAACCCACAGGGCGAAACAACCCCGAAGCAATTGCTGTAAAGCCACTGCAAAAAGCGGTGGTTATTTCTATGCTGCTGCCTTTTGGCCTGGATAATTTAAACCCAGGTACAAGTTATACCGATGTAAGCCTTAAACAAGCCGACCTGTCGCTTGACTATTACCAGGGCTTTAAACTGGCGTTAGATTCACTTACCGCGCAAGGTTATAACTTTAAGCTGCAACTGTTTGATGCAACAACGGCTTCGCAAGTGCATTCATTAGCCATGAATCCGCAGATCAGATCAAGTGACCTGATTGTTGGCCCGGTATTTCCTGATGATATAAAAGCTTTTACGTCAATGCTAACCGCGCCGCGCAAGCCTATACTTTCGCCTTTGGCGCCTTCAGCCCCATCAACATTCAAAAATCAAAACTTAATTACGGCCATACCGCCGCTTGATGTCCATGCATGGACAACCGCCGAGTACATTAATAACACTATAAAACCGAAAAATATCTTCATCCTAAAATCGGGCTACAGCGAAGATAATAGCTATATCATCCCATTTAAAAAAGCGATAGACAGCCTGGGCAAAAAACGCATTGTGGTTAACCAGTTAACGGTAGTCCGTGGCCAGTTAGCGGCTGTAGTTCCGCAATTATCAACCACAGCACAAAACGTTTTTGTAGTGCCATCAACTAACCAGGCATTTTTAACCGTAACGCTGCAGGCTTTAGATTCGTTGGCTGATCATTATCCCATAACCTTATTTGGACATCCAAACTGGGAGAAATTCAGTTTCCTCAAAACCCATCTGCTGGAGCATTTGCATACACATATTACCTCATCTGATAAAGTAGATTATAAATCAACCGCGACAGTTACTTTTTTGCGCAACTATCGTAAATCCTATCACATAGACGCCTCTGATTATGCCATAAAAGGATTTGATGAAGGCTCATATTTTGGGCAGCTATCAGGCGCCAATGGCGGCGATTTAAAGAAAATAACACAAACAGATTTTACCGGGTTGCATAATACTTTTCATTTTACCCGCAAACCGGGCTTAGGTTGGGTAAACACACACGTAAATATGCTGCAATACGCTAACTTTGAATTAAAACCGGTACAATGAAGGCAGTGAACCAGCTTAAAACGTTTCAGCGCATTTTGGATGAATATCCCGCCGAAACACCATTAGGCAAATTTTTACCGGGCTTCTACCGTCAAAACAAACAAATGGGTTCAACCGACAGGCGCATTGCCAATAGGTTGGTATATAATTACTTCCGCTTAGGCAAGGCATTACCCAATTTGCCTGCTGATGAACGCCTGTTTGTTGCCGAATTTTTATGTAATACCCAACTCAATTCTTTTCTGCAACATTTTAAACCCGACTGGGCTGCTTGTATAGGTTTTACTTTGGAAGAAAAATTAGGCATCATTAAAACCGCTTATCCTGATTTTAACCTGAATGATATATTTCCGTGGATAGGAAACGTTTCGGCAGATATTAACAAAACAGCGTTCCTGGAATCATTTTTTACCCAGCCAGACCTG
>DASWOZ010000383.1:0-3467 GCA_036398535.1 Mucilaginibacter sp.
ACAACCTATCTTGTATTTGTTTTAATATATCTTTTTCGCGGCTGCCAATTTCCAGGTCGCGTATTAAACCGATGTATGAATTTAGCTCATCAACGGTTCCGTAGCTTTCAATGCGTAAATGATGTTTGGGTACACGGGTACCGCCAATAAGCGAGGTTAATCCTTTGTCGCCGGTTTTGGTATATATTTTCATGTCGGGTGTTCAATTTCGAATTTATGATAATTATTTGAATTTTTACCCGCTATATTTATAGCTATTAAAGAAACACATTAACGTATTTATCGTTAATTAATGTATTTATCATTTTAAATCAGATCAGAAATTGAAAACTCCCGGTTCAAATTATTTACGATTGCTTGTTTTGCTTCCCACTATACTATTACTCAGTTTTAAATGTGGTAATAATGCGCCGGTAATTCCTAAAGTTAAGGCAGCAGCACCTTTTAATTTAATCACCGAAAAACAGTTTAATGATCTTTTTCCGCGGCGTAACCCATTCTATACCTATGCCTCATTTATTAAAGCGGTAAAATTTTTAAGTACGGTGCAGGTAAAGGTAAGCAGGCGGTCGGTATCTATTTATCAATATATCCGCACCGATAAAACTACCGGTAAAACAGCTATAGTACGGCAGGATGACGATTGGAACGAAACCTGGGCCAAAGTAAAACCCGATAGTGTGTACACGGTAGACTACGGCAACTTTTGTACAGAGAAGGACCCGCAAATCAACAAAAAAGAACTGGCCGCTTTTTTAGCCAATATAGCGCATGAAACCCGTTTTGGTGAAGATGGTAAATTTAATGACGGGCTGATCTTTATTCACGAAAAAGATACCACCAACGCTTACATAACCGAAAATGATGAATATTCACCGGTAAAAGGTAAAAAATATTATGGCCGCGGCCCTATACAATTGAGCTACAATGGTAACTATGGCAAAGCATCCAATTTTATTTTTGGCGATAGGAAGGTATTATTGAATAATCCTAAATTAATTGAAACCGACCCGGTTGTGGCATTTGAAACCGCAATTTGGTTTTGGATGACGCCCGATGCCCATAAACCATCTGCGCATGATGTAATAATTGGTAAATGGCAGCCCACCGCTGCCGATAAAGCCAAGGGCCGTACTCCCGGATTTGGCATGATCATTAACATTGTGAATGGCCAGGTAGAATGTAATAAAGGTGAGCAAATGGTGAGCATGAATGACCGTATTAACTATTATCAATACTTTTTAAAGCAATTAGGAGCAACCGACCCAAATTGTGCCTGCTCATGCGGGAAGATGCAGCCTTATCATTATTAATAATTAAATAATAAAACGTCTTTGCAATGATGCGTGTGATGTGGTATACATATGTATATAATTGATGAATTATCATTATTTTTAGCCAACTAACCCGCTTGTTATCAATGCCTGATTTACCTATTAATTCTGCCGGATTGGAAACGTACGATGCACTAAAGGCGAAATTTAATATCCAGCTTACCGGGCACATTAATTTTCATTTAGAGCAGTTTGAGGTTTTTAAATCTTATTTCGCGGTTAATCTTAAAGAGTCGTATGTAATTAAGCAGGCCAATAATGATTGTTATGTGCTTTTTGTAGAAACACACGCCAAAATTAAAGATACCAAAGGCTTAATTACAGACCATTACGAATGCCAAACATGGGCGCTGGCTTTTTTAAAGCAGGACTTTGGCCGGGTGATGATACGCACAGAAACACTTGCCGATAAACTGATTGAACTGGTACATCCCATTGAACTGGATTTTGCAGAAGACAAGGCTTTTAGCGATACTTTTTACGTGCTGGTTAATGACCATCAAAAAGCGGTGACAGGTATTAACCGCAATTTCCGGAACGCGGTAATGGATGTACGTGCGGACAATTTTATAATTGAAATTGTAGACCATACATTGGTCATAGGCACTAAAAAATCAATATCGCCTGATAAAGCCCTTCACCTTGCAGAATTTGTAGCCAGATTGGCTTCAATGTGTTAAGTAACGAGTTTATACAGTTGTTACATTATCTCTAACCGTATGAATATCGGTATTGGCATAATCATTTTCAATTAAACCATCGCGCATGCGTACAATGCGGTGTGCATGCAGGGCAATATCTTCTTCGTGCGTTACCAGGATAATGGTATTGCCTTTGGCATGAATGTTTTCAATCAGGCCCATTATTTCAATAGACGTTTTAGTATCCAGGTTTCCGGTAGGCTCATCGGCCAATATGATAGAAGGATCAGTGATCAATGCGCGGGCAACGGCCACACGCTGGCGCTGGCCACCTGAAAGCTCATTGGGTTTATGGTCTATACGATTGCCCAAGCCCACGTTTTCAAGCGCGGCTTTAGCGCGTTCCTGTCTTTTTTCTTTGCTGATTCCCGCATAAACCAATGGTAGCCCTACATTATCTAACGCGGTATTACGGGGTAGTAAATTAAACGTTTGAAACACGAAACCGATCTCCGAGTTACGAACTTCGGCCAGTTCATTATCCGTCATATGGCTTACGTTAATACCATTCAGGATGTATTCGCCTTTGGTTGGCGTATCCAGGCACCCCAAAATATTCATCAGCGTTGATTTGCCCGAACCCGATGGCCCCATTAAAGCCACAAACTCACCTTTATTAATAGTTAACGATACAGATTTTAAGGCATGGATAATTTCAGTACCTATAACATATTTCCGTCCAATATCTTTAATGGTAATAAGTGGCTCCATTTTTTTATTGCTTTGACTATGGCAGGGTGTTAAATGTTACAGTTTTTAGTCTTAAAGTTGGAAAGTCTGCAAGATTAATAGGGATATAATAATATCGTCCAGCTTTTAGACTTCCCGTCTTTCCAACTTTTGGACTAAAATTATTTCTCAATTACCTTCGCTACCAGGAAGTATTTATCATCATGCTTAGGCGCGTTTAATAACGCCTCGGCCGGGGTAATTTCTTGTTTTACCACGTCCTCCCTAAAAACATTTGTTTCGTCACTCATATAAACCAATGGCTCAACGCCGGTAGTATCTACTTCGTTTAGCTTGGCCATAAAACCCAATATCTGGTTCATATCGGCAATCATCTCCTGCTTTTCGTCGGCTGCCAGTTCTAAGCGGGCCAAATGGGCTATCTTATCAACAGTTTCGCTATCAATATTCATTAGTTTCAAATTTTTGTTTAATAATGTTTCGTACCTGATCGCGCAGGGCATCTGCATCATCAATAGTTAAATGAGCCGTTTCAATGGGCTCGTGTACAAATGTATGACAAATACCCGGTTTGCTGCCTTTTTCAAGTCCGGTATCCCACAGCATCTTCCAGGTATTTAATATAGTAACCGGTATAATAGGTATTTTTAGCTCAATGGCCAACCTGAAGGGGCCATTTTTAAATTCATGCAGCCCGGGTGGATAAGCATTCGGTATTTTCCCTTCAGGAAATATAATTATT
>DASWOZ010000384.1:0-3886 GCA_036398535.1 Mucilaginibacter sp.
ATCATATCATTGATACAGACTCATTTTTAGAAGTTCATAAAGATTTTGCCGAAAACATCGTGGTGGGCTTTGCCCGTTTGGCCGGCCGCAGCATTGGTATTATCGCTAATCAGCCTGCTTTTTTAGCGGGGGTGCTGGATATAAATTCATCCACCAAAGGCGCACGCTTTGTACGCTTTTGCGATAGCTTTAATATCCCGTTGCTGGTATTTGAAGATGTACCGGGCTTTTTACCGGGTACCGATCAGGAGTGGAACGCCATCATCACCAACGGCGCCAAACTGCTATACGCCTTTTGCGAGGCTACCGTGCCGCGCATTACGGTAATTACCCGCAAAGCCTATGGCGGTGCTTATGATGTAATGAACTCCAAACATATCGGCGCCGATATGAACTTTGCCTGGCCATCGGCAGAGATTGCCGTAATGGGCGCCAAAGGCGCTGCCGAAATTATTTTTAAACGCGAAATTAACGAAGCCGAAAATAAGGAGGCTAAATGGAAAGAAATGGAGCAACTTTATTCTGAAACATTTGCCAACCCTTACCGCGCTGCCGAGCGTGGCTTTATAGACGAAGTGATTGAACCCGCCGAAACCCGCCAAAAGCTCATCTTCGCCTTTAAAATGCTGGAAAATAAAGTAGTTAATAACCCAAGAAAAAAACATGGGAATATACCTTTATAAGCTGAAAGCGAAAAGCAGAAGGCAGAAAACCGGGAAACGCTTAACTTTGGTCTTTTAGCATTCGGCTTTATGATTTCTATCGAACAAATCCGCCCCGAACTGACCTGGCGCCTACGCCAAAAAGTATTATACCCTGCCGAAAAACTGTACGAAATGGAAATGGAGGAAGATAATAACGGCTACCATTTTGGCGCGTTTGAAAATAATCAGTTGGTGGCGGTAGTTTCGTTGTTTCAAAAAGGTGATGATTTTCAGTTCAGAAAATTTGCAGTGGATAAGGGCATGCAAAACAAAGGCGTTGGCCGGGCTTTATTAAATTATATAGTTGATTTTGCTGTAGCAGAAGGTGCCAGAAAGATCTGGTGCAACGCGCGGCTGTCTGCCATTGGCTTTTACGCCAAAGCCGGCTTTTTGCAAACGGGAGTATTTTTTGCAAAAAACGGCTTTGATTATGAGATTATGGATAAAGTAATTAGCTGAGCTTACGCTTTCTCCCTTTTAGCTTTAACCTTTCAGCTTAATCATTATATTTGTGTCCCCGCTAATAAAAAAGCGGTTTATAACGCTTATGTCCAAAAAAAAATCTGAAGAACAAAAGCACGTTGCTATTGTAAATAATAAATCATTAGCCTTTTTTGAAAAATATATAAATAACCCATCTCCTACCGGCTTTGAATGGAAGGGGCAGGAATTATGGCTGGATTACATCAAGCCTTATATTGATGATTATTTTGTAGATACTTATGGCACCGCGGTTGGTGTGATCAACCCCAAAGCTGAATATAAAGTGGTTATTGAAGCCCATGCCGATGAAATATCATGGTTTGTAAACTACATCACCAGCGATGGTTTGATATATGTGATACGCAACGGTGGTTCAGACCACCAGATCGCGCCATCAAAACGGGTAAATATCCATACAGATAAAGGCGTGGTAAAGGCCGTATTTGGCTGGCCCGCAATCCACACCCGCGGTGCGGGCGAAAAGGAAGAAGCACCCACACTTAAAAACATTTTCCTTGACTGCGGCTGTACCTCAAAAGAAGAAGTTGAAAAATTGGGCGTGCATGTAGGCTGTGTAATCACTTATGAAGGTGAGTTCATGGTATTGAATGATCGCTATTATGTTGGCCGTGCATTAGATAACCGTGCCGGTGGCTTTATGATTGCCGAAGTTGCGCGCATGCTTAAAGAAAATAAAAAGAAATTGCCATTTGGCCTGTATATCGTAAATGCCGTGCAGGAAGAAATTGGTTTACGTGGTGCCGAAATGATAGCCCACCGCATTAAACCTAACGTAGCCATTGTGACCGATGTTACACATGATACACAAACCCCAATGATCAGCAAGATAAGTCAGGGTGATCTGGCCTGTGGCAAAGGGCCGGTAGTATCTTATGCGCCTGCGGTACAAAACAACTTAAACAAACTTTTAATTGAAACTGCTGTAAAAGAAAAGATCCCTTTTCAACGCCAGGCATCATCACGCTCAACCGGTACAGATACCGATGCATTTGCGTATTCAAATGATGGCGTGCCTTCGGCATTGATCTCGTTACCATTGCGCTATATGCATACTACGGTCGAAATGATCCATAAAGAGGATGTGGATAATGTGATCAGGCTGATATATGAAGTATTACTGAATATTAAGGCTGGACAGGATTTTAGATATATTAAATAAACCATTACTTAAAACAAGTGTTATGCCGTTATATAGATATTTAACAGCGCTATAGCATCCTAAATAAATGAAACCGACATTATTAATATTAGCCGCAGGAATGGCCAGCCGTTATGGCAGCATGAAACAGATAGACGGATTTGGGCCGCATAACGAAACCATAATTGATTATTCTATCCATGACGCTATACGGGCTGGTTTTGGTAAAATAAGCTTTATTATCCGCGAAGAATTTGTTGATTCTTTCAAGTCCATTTTTGAGCCTAAATTAAATGGCCGTGTCAAAACTGATTACGTTTTCCAAAATTTCGATTTGAAGCCTTTCGGCATAGATAAAACAATTGAGCGTGCAAAACCATGGGGAACTGCCCATGCCATATTATCTGCGCGCAACCAGATACATGAGCCATTTTGCGTTATTAATGCCGATGATTATTACGGATATGACGCCTTTGAAAAAATGGCCAATTTTTTAACTACCGAGGTAACCGACGATCATTATTCGCTGATTGGTTACCAGATAGATAAAACTTTATCTGATTATGGCTCCGTATCCCGCGGCGTATGTGAAGTTGATGCCAATGGTAACATGACAGAAGTAAACGAACGTACCGAAGTTTACTTTACAGAAGGCGGCAAAGTAGCTTACAAAGATGCTACGGGCGAACATCCGTTAGCTAATGATACCCGTGTATCTATGAACTTCTGGGGTTTCACTCCGGCCGTGTTTAAGCAAAGCGAACAAATGTTCAGGGACTTTGTTGAGGCCAACGAACATAACCCCAAAGCAGAGTTTTTTATTCCTTTAGTGGCAGATAATTTGATAAAAACAGGGCAGGCTGCATTTAAGGTGATCCCGACATCTTCAAAATGGTTTGGCGTTACGTATAAAGAAGATAAACCAATTGTACAAAAGAGTATATCAGAATTAATTGCCAACGGCACCTATCCCGAGAATCTTTGGGAAATAGACGAAAGGCATGCCTAACTAACAAAATCCCGCCATTAAGCGGGATTTTTTGTTTATACAAACTAATAAACCTTAATTACTGTTGTTTTAAATATGCAAACTGAAATTTTAGGCAACACGCAAAGCATCGCACTACAAAATAATACATTGGTAATTAAAACCAATGAAACCGAAGCAAGGATAATGGTTTATAGCCCTACGGTTATACGCGTTTGCATTAGTAAGGCTTTTCACATTACCGATAAATCGTTTGCAGTAATTCAACAGCCGTTAGCTACGCTTGATTATCAAGAATCAGAAGATGAGATCGAGATCAATACTTCATCGTTAAAGCTGCGTATTACTAAATCGCCATTGCGTTTTAATTTTTATACAGCAAATGGAAAAGCGTTAAGCCAGGATGATAAACGTTTTGGCACCAATTGGCAGGATTCGCGGGTAATTAATTACCGCAAACTCTATCCTGATGAAAAGTTTATGGGCTTGGGCGAAAAAACAGGCAATTTAAACCGCCGTGGCAGCAGCTATGTAAACTGGAATACGGATGCC
>DASWOZ010000385.1:0-4547 GCA_036398535.1 Mucilaginibacter sp.
GGTCACAAATGGCCTTATCCTTAGGCTTTCACATCATTTACTCCTGCATAGGTATGGTGATGCCTGTGTTTATGGCCATATCCCATTATAAATATATTAAAACACAAAATCCGGTTTATAAAAATATTACCCAGGCCTGGAGCAAAGGCGTAGCTATCTTTTTCGCTACGGGTGCGGTATCCGGTACGATGCTGTCTTTTGAACTGGGTTTATTATGGCCCGGATTTATGAAACATGCCGGGCCTATATTCGGCATGCCTTTTTCTCTGGAGGGTGTCGCCTTTTTTATTGAGGCTATAGCGCTTGGATTTTTTCTTTACGGATGGAACAGATTTAATAAATGGTTTCACTGGGGCACCGGTGTTTTGGTTGGCGTAAGTGGTATTATCTCGGGCATTTTAGTAGTATCAGCTAACGCCTGGATGAACAGTCCTTCGGGTTTTGATTATGTAAATGGTCAATATTTAAACATCGACCCAATAAAGGCCATGTTTAACCCCGCATGGTTCTCAGAGGCTTTACACATGACTATTGCCGCATTCTCCGCTACAGGATTTGCCGTAGCAGGGATACACGCGCTGATGATTTATAAAAAGCGAAACATTGAATTTCATACACGTGCATTTAAAATTGCTATCGCCTTCGCCGCCGTGGCGGCTATTTTGCAGCTGCTAAGCGGTGATATATCCGCCAAAAGCGCGGGTAAAAGACAGCCTGCCAAATTAGCCGCAATGGAGGCCTTGTTTCATACCCAAACTTACGCGCCATTAGTAATAGGCGGTATACCCGACACGGCAACTAAAAAAGTTAATTATGCTATAGAGATACCCGGACTACTGAGTTTCTTAGAGCATGATAATTTTAAACAGGAGGTTATTGGTTTAGACGCTATACCTGTTAAAGATCAGCCGCCTGTGGCTATTACGCACTATGCTTTTCAGCTCATGGTTGCCACCGGAATGGTGATGATGCTGGCCGGCGTTTTATATTTTATCGCTTTATGGAAGAAACGAAAATGGCTATTTAAAGGCTGGTTTTTAAAGTTGTTTATTATTGCCACGCCGTTAGGATTTATAGCCGTTGAAGCCGGATGGACAGTAACCGAAGTTGGCCGCCAACCCTGGATACTACAAGGTATAATGCGTACCAGCGAAGCTGTTACACCTATGCCGGGTATACAATATTCGTTTTACCTGTTTAGTTTTGTATATTTTACATTAAGCCTGGCGGTAATATTCCTGCTGTCGCGGCAAATTAAAATGGTACCTGAATTATATGACCGTAAATAAAAGTATATGTTAACTGTAGTTATCCTGTTTTTATTTTTCGCTATTGTGCTTTACTTTTTGTTAGGCGGGGCCGATTTTGGCGCAGGTATAATTGAGCTTTTTACCTCCGACAGCAATAAGCATCGTACCCGCAAAACCATGTACCAGGCCATTGGCCCAATATGGGAAGCTAACCATATGTGGCTCGTTATTGCGGTGGTGATATTATTTGTAGGTTTCCCCACTATTTACAGCCAAATGTGCATTTACCTGCATATCCCACTATTAATTATGTTAATGGGTATTATTGCTCGCGGTACCGCGTTTTCTTTCCGCAATTATGATGCAATAAAAAGTGAAAACACGCAAACCTTATACAATCATATATTTGTTTATTCAAGCGTGGTTACGCCTTTATTTTTGGGTATTACCGCCGGCAGCGCCATTTCAGGACAGATAGATTTTGGGGCAACTACCTTTCTTTCGGCTTATATATTTAGCTGGTTCAACTGGTTCTCTATCGCTGTTGGCCTTTTTACCGTAGCCTTATGTGGTTTCCTGGCTGCCATTTATTTAATTGGCGAAGCGGATAACCCAACAGATGTACAACGCTTTATTAAAAAAGCAAAAGCCTTAAATATTGCAGCCTTTGTATGCGGTGGGTTAGTATTTATAGCGGCCGAAGTAGAGAACATCCATTTAGCACACTGGATATTTGGCAACGCCATTAGTTTAACGGCGGTAATAGCCGCATCCATATCCTTAATATTGCTTTGGGTCACCATAAGTTTAGGTAAAAAGATGGTTGCACGTGTGTTTGCTGCTTTCCAGGTAACCATGATCTTGTTATCTGTTGGCTACCGTCACTTTCCAAACTTCATTATTCTTAAAGGCGGTCAAAACATGTCGCTGCTAACCGATCATGCCCCTCAAAAAACAATTGATGATTTAGGGATAGCGCTGCTTATTGGCAGTTTGTTCATATTACCGGCATTATTTTATCTGTATTATAGTTTCAGGGATAAAAACACGAATTAAATAAAACAGAATTAGCTCTGATTATTACAAATTACACGAATTTGTTGGGGCGAAT
The DNA here is from genome assembly GCA_036398535.1 of Mucilaginibacter sp. Classification (GTDB taxonomy): domain Bacteria; phylum Bacteroidota; class Bacteroidia; order Sphingobacteriales; family Sphingobacteriaceae; genus Mucilaginibacter. The sequence continues at coordinate 2,362 of DASWOZ010000385.1, forward strand.
TTTGAATAATCAATTCGTGAAATTCGACTAAATTCGTTCTTAATTAGTGTCTAAATAAATTAACACTCCGGCAGGCTAATCGGCACATTGATGGCCAAACCGCCATCGGCAGTTTCTTTATATTTGGAGTTCATATCCAACGCGGTTAGCCACATTGTTTTAATTACCGCGTCCAGGCTAACTTTAGCATTATCAGGATTGCTTTGCATAGCTAATTGTGAGGCGGTGATGGCCTTAATAGCACCCATAGTATTACGTTCAATACACGGAACTTGTACCAAACCGCCTATCGGGTCGCAGGTCATGCCTAAATGATGCTCCATAGCTATCTCTGCAGCCATCAATACCTGGCGCTGCGAACCACCCAAACATTCGGTAAGTGCGGCTGCTGCCATTGCGGAGGATACGCCTATCTCTGCCTGGCATCCGCCCATTGCGGCAGAAATAGTTGCTCCCTTTTTAAATATACAACCAATCTCAGAAGCAGTTAACAAAAACCGGATGATCTTATCTTCTTGATAACCATCGCAAAAAACAACAAAGTACTGCAAAACAGCCGGGATAACACCCGCAGCGCCATTGGTTGGCGCGGTTACCACACGGCCAAAGGAAGCGTTTTCTTCATTTACGGCCAGTGCAAAACAGCTAACCCAATCCAAAATGTTTTGAAAGCCACCACCGGTTTTCCTTATGGCATCCAGCCATTCATTATAGTTACTTTCAACAGCATTGCCCAGCAAACGTTTATTTAGTATAGACGCGCGACGCTTAACATTTAAACCGCCGGGCAAAATACCCTGGCTATGACAACCTTTATACATACACTCCTGCATTACGCGGAATATATTTAATATACCGCTACGCACTCCTTCTTCACTTCGCCAGGCTAATTCATTCTCAAAAACCACTTCAGAGATTTTTAGCCCGGTTTTCATACACCAATGCAATAACGCACCTGCATTGTCAATAGGAAACGGGAGATCTACGTGGGTATCGTTGCTCTCATTTTTTGCGCCTTCTTTTAAAACAAAGCCGCCGCCAATAGAATAATAAGTTTCTGTAACCGCGGTTTCATTGTTTAAAAATGCCTGGAAGGTAACCGCGTTTGGATGCGCGGGCAAGCTCTCATTTGAGAGAAATAAAATATCATCAACCGGAGAAAACGCTATCGTTTTCTCTCCGGCAAGCACTAATTCATTTTCAGTTAAAATATGATCAATAATCAGCGGAACGCTGTTAACATCTATCGTTACCGGGTCACTGCCACCTAAACCTAACTGAATAGCAATATCAGTACCGTGCCCCATACCGGTTTTAGCTAACGAACCATAAAGCAAAACGTTAACCTGTACCACAGCATCCAGCAGGTTAGCGTTGACAAGCTCTGCAACAAATTGCTGTGCAGCACGCCACGGGCCAAGCGTATGTGAACTTGATGGCCCGATGCCGATCTTAAACATATCAAATGCGGATAACTGTTCTTTTTTCATAACAATTTGTCATTGCGGGCGATAGCGCGACAATCTCTTTGCCTGAATAGCTATGAGATTGCTTAGTCGTTCCTCCTCGCAATGACAAGGAAGTTTATTTATCTTCCAAAGATAAGACAATTATGCTGTAAATGGAGGTTTAACAACCTTAGCTTTGATTTGATTATCTCTTATTTTAACAAATATTTCGGTACCCTCTTTTGCAAATTCAGTTTTTACATAACCCATACCTATAGGTTTTTGCAAAGATGGTGATTGAGTACCTGAAGTTACCTTACCTATCACATTCCCATCGGCATCAGTAATTTCATAATCATGACGCGGAATACCACGGTCTATCATTTCTATACCAACCAGTTTACGGCTCACACCTTCCTGCTTTTGTTTTTGTAAAGCTGCAGAATTGGTAAATTCCTTATTAAACTTAGTGATCCAGCCTAAACCTGCTTCTAATGGTGAGGTAGTATCATCAATATCATTACCATATAGGCAGAAGCCCATTTCTAATCGCAGCGTATCACGTGCGCCAAGGCCAATAGGTTTTATACCAAAAGGCTCACCGGCTTTAAATACGGCATCCCAAATTTCTTCTGCATGGGCATTATCAAAATAAATTTCAAAACCGCCGGCACCGGTATATCCTGTGGCAGATATAACTACATTATCTACCCCGGCAAACTTTCCTTTTTTGAAGGT
>DASWOZ010000386.1:0-5088 GCA_036398535.1 Mucilaginibacter sp.
TTTGCAGGCTTAATAGGGCCCGGACGTGATCCCGGCACATTTTTGGCAGGAAAACAAGCTATACCTAACGGAGATGCCCCGGTTAACCTGGTTCACTTAACAGATTGCATAGGCATTAGCTGTGCTATAATGGATAAAGAAGCCTTTGGCCATACTTATATTGCCTGCTCACCCAGCCATCCTTCAAGGACAGCGTTTTATACTAAGGCTGCCATTCGTTTAGGATTGGAACCTCCCGGGTTTATTAGCGAAAAGAAAAACTGGAAAATAGTTACCGGTATTAATGCCGGTGCACTGCTAAACTACAAATATCAGGTAGATGACCTGATGGGTTGGTTGGATAAATAAACAATATCATCGACGATTGCTAATATTTGACAACTATTGTTAGTAGTGTAGGTCGTGTTATCCACTATTCAATACCTTTTACCTTGGTTTGTAAAGTATAAATACCTTTTGAAGCAGTGATAAACAATAGGTCTTTATTTTTACCGCCCAGGCAAACATTTGATGTCCATGATTCCGGAATGGGGAAATTTACGATCTTTTGCCCCTTTGCATTATAAATGGTTACGCCTCTGCCGGTCATAAAAACATCGCCTTTGCTGTCTAAAGTCATCCCGTCCGACCCTTGATCACAAAACAAAGTTTTATCTGTCAATGAACCATCTTTATTAATTCGGTATTTATATGTTTTGTTTGCCTCTATATCAGACACAAATAGGTATTTGCCATCGGCAGTACCCACAATGCCATTAGGCTTTTTCATATCACTTACCACAATAACCGCTGTTTGGCTGCCTTTAGGCAGATAGTAAACCTTTTCACCATCCAGTTCGGTTCCCTTACGTGTCCAATAATTACGTTGATAAAATGGGTCGCTTAAATACATGCCCCCGTTAGGTGCTATCCACAGATCGTTGGGGCCATTAAACAAATGACCCTGGTAATCTTTTAATAAAACGGTAATTTCCTTGTTAGGGCTAATAGACCATATTTCATTCTTTTCGTCAGCACAAGCAATTAAATTACCCTTTTTGTCAAAATACATACCATTAGCCCGGCCGGTTTTATCTAAAAAAACAGATAGCTTACCGTCTGTATCATATTCCCATATTTTATCATTGGGCTGGTCACTAAAAAATATATTTCCCTTTTTATCAACAGAAGGGCCTTCGGCAAAAGCAAACTGGCGTGAAATTAACTGTGGCTTTGTACCCGGTTCAACTATATCGTTTACAACTGTATCCGCCTGGCTATTTTTAAAGGTACGGCTTGCCGGGCGGTTTATAGTTGTGAATGCTGTTAACGCAATCAGGCTGCAGCTAACGGCGATAATTATCTTACCGATACTTTTCATTGGTTAGTTTATTTAATGGTTAAAAGGCGTAATTGGTTCCCAATATTCGTTAATAAACTCATTAATAACAAATTTGGGCAATGATTTTATTTTGCTAAATTTGTTAGTATGAAGCGTTCGGGAAGTGCAGATCTGCCATTGCATTATGGTTATGTGCCGTTATGGCTGGCACAGCGCATGGCTAAATTGGGTTTAGCTGTGGTGGAAAGCATTGTTTTGGATTATGGCAAAGACGAAGTATTACGCAGGTTAAGCGACCCATTCTGGTTTCAAAGCTTAGGCGCGGTAATGGGCATGGACTGGCACTCATCAGGCATTACAACCGCTGTAATGGGAGCCCTAAAACGGGCGGTTACCCCACATAGCAAAGAGTTGGGTATTTATATATGTGGTGGTAAAGGCAAATACTCCAAACAAACACCAGACGAATTAATTAAGATAAGCGAACATACCGGGCTTGACGGCAATTACCTGGTTAAATGCAGTAAGCTAAGCGCCAAAGTGGATAACACCGCCATTCAGGATGGTTTTCAATTATATACCCATAATTTTATACTAAGCGATACCGGTAAATGGAGCGTAGTGCAGCAAGGTATGAGCGATTTAAGCAGCACGGCGAGGCGCTACCATTGGCACTCTGACTCCCTGACCTCTTTTGTTGATGATCCGCATACTTCCATCTACGGAAAAAACAGTGGCTATATTTTAAATATGGCCGATAAACAAGCCTGTGGTTCAAGAGCAGGTGTAATGCAGATAGCCGGCGAAAACCCGGATACGATGTTGAAGGAGATCAATAAACTGGTTATGCCATCGCATCATGATGTACGTGCTAAAGATGTTGATTTGAAAAGGCTGGGGTCTGTACTATGGCTGGCCCATGAGAAACAACCGTCTGATTTTGAAGAATTGTTGTTATTACAGGGCTTAGGCCCCAGAACACTGCAATCGTTAGCATTAGTAAGCGAAGTGATACACGGCACACCCAGCCGTTTTAAAGACCCGGCAAGATTCTCATTTGCGCATGGCGGTAAAGATGGGCACCCCTTCCCTGTGCCTACCAAAGTTTATGACGAAACTATTGGCACTTTACAAACCGCTATTTATAAAGCTAAGTTAGGATTTACTGAAAAAAATGAAGCCATAAAACGGCTAACCGCCATTGCTCAAAATGCTGAAAAGGATTTTATACCTAACGCCAATTTTGACAAGGTAATTGAAGAGGAAAGGAATAACTCCTATAAATATGGCGGCCGTACCGTGTTTGGCAAAGCTAAACCACCAAAAGAGCAGCAATTAAAATTATTTTAAAGACGCGCTGATAGCCTTAGCCGAATCTAAATGCATCTGGATAGTCGGCAAGGTTTTGCGCGAAAAATCTTGGATTAAATTACTGGTATTACCCGTAGCCTCGGTAAACAGCTCTATTGCTTTTTCATGGTCGGCTATCATCATCCGCATATAAGCTTTATCAAAATCAATCCCTTTTTTGGAAGACAGATCAGCTATCATTTTTTGATGTCCTGCACTGATGGTATCATGTCCGTCTACCATCTTAGCCGCTTCAATTTTTCTAAGCTCATTCCCTGCCTGGGTATGATCGGCTATCATCATCTCGGCAAAGCTAATTACCTTTGGATTAGTGGAGTTGATTTTAGCTAATTTAGATGCTTTTATTTCAGTAAGTCCGCCTTCCAATCCTTTTTTAATGAAAGATAATCCACCGTCATCTACTAATGTTTTATCATTATAGTTTTTAGCGTGTTTATTATCCTGGCAGGAAGATGCAATAAACAAACCTACTCCAAAAAGCAAATAAATTAACTTTCTCATCTTAAAGTATTAAAGGTTATTATAATGGTTTAACAAAAATAAACGCATTTGGTTTAAAACCTTTAAAATCGCCTAAAAACACAAGTCAAATTTTTGATACAGAGGCAGTAATAGCTTATCATTGCTGACAAGCTATTGAGGGAAATCTTATCCCCTCCATTGCGGACTACGGTTGGCGTATAAGATCTCATATTACATTCAAAAAACAGATTATTATTTAACTATGCCAAATTTCTGCCCGCATTAACAATACCATACACTGTTCTTATAATCAACTTATTATAAACATCAGTCAACTCAGCATTCGTATTATTATTTAAGCATTGCAATGCGTAATGTTGTAAAATAACCAATGGCAAAACTATCTTTTCGCGTATGGCGATAGAGCGACGATCGACAGGTGAGTCTTCCATCAATACGGTGTTACCTGTCAACTCCAGCAATAAAGTTTTGGTAAGCTCAAATTCGTCTTTCAACATCTTCCAAAAGGTGCCAAATTTTTCATCATGTTCCAGATAAGCGGTTATCCTAAAATCTGATTTAGACATAGACATCATGCAATTATCCAGCATGGTTTTAAAAAATCCGGAAGTGGCATATAATTGTTCTACATTAGTCCATTTACCTTCATCTTTCATTTTCTTTAACGCAGTACCAACCCCATAAAAACCGGGTATGCTTTGCTTTAGCTGGCTCCATGAAGTTACAAAGCTTATGGCGCGCAGGTCCTCTAATTTAAGCGGAGCACTGGCATTACGCTTGGTTGGCCTGCTGCTTATATTAATGTGTGACAATAATTTAAGCGGACTAAATTTTTCTAAATACGCTACAAACAGCTCATGCTTACGCAAAGCCAGGAACAGATTGTGACTCTCGTCAGCCATCTCTGCAATTACGTCCTTTTGCTCCTTATTTAAAAGATCATTCTTATTAGGCTGCAATGATGAGATCACCCCGGCATTTATTAACTGTTCTATATTGAATCGCGCGGTTTCAACAGACCCATATTGTGAGCTTACGGTTTGTCCCTGTATGGTTAGCTGTATTTGCTCATTGGCAATTTCATTACCCATAGACGCATAAAAACGATGCGTTTTACCACCGCCACGCGCAGGCGGCCCGCCCCTGCCATCAAAAAAGGCCAGTTTAATACCGTACTTTCTTGCCATAGCGGTTAGCTCAACTTTGGCTTTGTAGATAGACCAATTGGCCATTAAATAACCGCCGTCTTTTGTACTGTCAGAAAAACCCAGCATTATGGTTTGAAAATTTCCGCGCCTGGCCAAATGTTCTTTATAAAAAGGGTGATTATACAACCTTTCCATCACTTCAGCAGCTACTTTCAGGTCATTCACCGTTTCAAATAAAGGCATAAAATCCACACTAAGGCTTTCAGCCTCCCAACCACTCCATAAAAACAGATCAATCAACTGTAATATGTCCGAAGCCTGCTGGCAGTTGCTGATAATAAAACGCTGGCAAGCTTTTTCTCCATTTGCTAACTGAATTTGCTTCATTAGCCTAATGGTGTTCAGCGTATCTTTGGTCATATCGTCCGCATCATCAGGGCAATTAAAATCTACCGCGTTAAATACAATACTTTTTAACTTGCCTGTTTCATCCAAATCATCATAACCATCAGGAATGCCTGTTGCTGTTTTTTCAGTAACGTATTGAAAAACCTGGCGCAGTATACGGCTGTCCTGCCTTATATCCAGCGTAGCGAAATAGCAGCCACATAACCGTACCTTTTGCACAAACTGGTCAACAATATCCACAAACAGGCTATTGTGACTGGTTATTAATGTTTGTTTAACAGATTGCAGCAGTTCCAATATTTCACCTTGCAGATCTTTAGGGTCTTTAAGCTGTTTATTAAAAGCATTTTCATAAAA
>DASWOZ010000387.1:0-2164 GCA_036398535.1 Mucilaginibacter sp.
GGCTGCATAAAGCGCATAATGGCCTCGTAAATAATAAAACCGACAGCCACAAACAAGATAACCGCGTTAAAAAAGGAAACGATGATGGTCGACCGTTTATAGCCGTAAGTGTATTGACTGTTTGAATTTACTTTGCTCAGCTTAAAGGCGAGCAGTGCAAGCGCAAGGCTGGCGACGTCGCTCAGGTTATGGCCTGCGTCGGTGAGCAGGGACAGGGAATGGGTGAATAATCCCGCAACAACCTCAATAACAACAAATGCTGAATTTAAAACAATGCCCCAGATAAAGGCGGCATTCAGATGATCAAGCTTTGGGGCATGATCATGGTGATGATGGTGTGAATGATCGTGACCTGCTGACATGCGGCAAATTTAATTATTATTGATGAATTTAATGTGAATTTGGAAGATTTTCACCCGTCCACCTTTGCGAGGAATGAAAGCAGGTAAATGCCTCAAATAGCAAACGATGCGTGAAAAAAAACTGTTGAGAGTTAGACTTGCAAAGTTTTTAAAACTTCGTAAGTCTTCAGGCTGTAAATTTTTAAAAGAATATCAAATATAATATGCCCAGCATCAACGCATATTTAACAGCGTAGTATAGGTTGCGGTTGTATGCTTTAATGCGTTTGCCTAACAGCCTGATAGAGTAAACATACCTGAAAGCCTTATTGATATTGCCGGTTTTATCATCACCCATATTTGGCGATGAGGCAGAAGCCATAATAAACCAGCCGAAGAACTTATTCCAGCCGCGGGCAAACATGGTTTTTACAGGGCGTTGTACATCGCAGAAAAGGATAATACGGTCGATGTCGGTTTTATTTTCAGCGTAATGGATATAGGTTTCGTCGAAAATTACATCATCGCCATCTTTCCAGGCATAGCTTTGTCCGTCAACTACAATGTGGCATTGCTCGGAGTTTGGTGTTATCAATCCCAAATGGTAACGTAATGAACCAGCATACGGGTCGCGGTGCATTAAAAGCTCGCTGCCGCCGGGTAATACGGCAAACATGGCTGCCTTAATTTCGGGTATGGCTTGTAACAGCTCAATAGTTTTAGGGCAATATTTCTTGGCTGATGGGTGAAAATCATCATACCACTTTAAATAAAAACGTTTCCATCCCCTGCGGAAAAAGGAATTGAAGCCCATATCGTTATACTTGTCTGATCCTTTTATCAGTTCCTCACGCTCCAAATCCAAAGCCTCGTCGCGGATGATTTCCCAGTTATTTTTAAGCAGGCTAAGCTGTGGAAAGTTTGATTGTTTAATATATGGCTTGTTCTCCACTCCCGAAAAAGCATACATAGGCATATTGATAGGCGCCATGAAGGTGGAGTGGTCTGTAAGCTGACGGAAAAATTTAAACCTTACCTTACCGCGGTAATGAACAATTACGGTAGAAACGATAAGTATATAAAATAATATAAATTTAACCGATATAAGTTAGAGCAGTATGGAGTGCCAATGTATCGTCATATTATACAAAAGTACATTGTTTCATTTAAAGCCCATTAATTTGTTTTAAAAACGCCCGTTTTTTACAGTGGACTGACCATTTTAAAAAATTGGTCAACCATGTTTTATTGGTGATGATAGGGCTCGCCCTTTATGATGGTATAAGCCCGGTACAGTTGCTCTATAAAAAACAGGCGCACCATTTGATGGGAAAAGGTCATGGCCGAGAGGGATAGCTTATCATTGGCCCGTGCGTAAACAGTTGCGTCAAAACCATACGGGCCGCCAACAACAAAAACCAGGCTTGCCACAGAACCAATTGTTTTTTTATCGATATAAGCAGCAAATTGCTGCGATGTTAACTCCATCCCCTTTTCATCAAGCAGGATAACATGGTCTGTTGGCGTTATTTTTTTGAGGATCAACTCTGCCTCTTTCGTTTTTTGTTGTTCCTGGGTAAGGGCTTTGGTGTTTTTAAGCTCATCAATTTCAATAAGGCTTAGCCTTGTGTAATGCTTTAATCGTTTGGCATACTTGTCTATCCCTTCCTTTAAATAAGCATCTTCGGTTTTGCCAACGGTTAAAAAAGTGATCTTCATTTATGTTGTATTGTTGAAATTGTTGTATTGTTGTGCATTGTTGTTATGTATCACAATAATACAACAATTAACTAAAGTGGACATATTAGAAGATTATCATCAAC
>DASWOZ010000388.1:0-10394 GCA_036398535.1 Mucilaginibacter sp.
GACGCGGCCGAACAAGGCATTAAAGAAGCACAACAGGCATCAAAAGATGATACCAAAAGTAGCGCAGGCGATAAATACGAAACCGGCCGCGCCATGATGCAGCAGGAAACAGACCGTAATATGGCGCAGTTAAATGAGGCAAACAAGTTAAAAGTGGCGTTAAATACGATTAGCATAAATGGTTCTGCCGATGTGATAGAACCGGGAAGTGTAGTCATAACCGATAATGGAAATTTTTATGTTGCTATTAGCGCAGGTACTTTGCCGGTGGATGGAGAAACTTACTTTGCTATTTCGCCGGCATCGCCCATTGGGATGAAAATGAAGGGGCTAAGGGTTGGCGGGGAGTTTAGTTTGAATGGGAAAGCTTACCATATAGCTCATATATACTAATGTCAAACTTGCCGCTTTATTGCTTCATTGCTCCCTTCTCAAGCCTTAACAGGCGCCTCGCAATGACATGATTGATCAGCCTATATTATTTTTGTTTTAGCCCGAGTCCCGGCTCATTGCTTAGTATATATTTTCCCTCCTTAAATTCAGGATCTTTAAATGGGTTATTGATGGTTAAAAACGGGCCGTCTAAATCTGCCCAATCACACAACGGGGCAAGGGCAACAGCGGCTAATGTGGCGCAACTGGTTTCGCTCATGCAGCCGATCAATACTTTTAAGCCTAATTCCTTTGCTTTTAATACCATTTGATGCGCCTCATACATCCCTGCTGATTTCATGAGTTTTACGTTAATACCATGATAAAGGCCTGCGGCTTTTTCTACATCGGGTAAACGCTGTATGGCTTCATCGCCAATAATGGGGATAGGGCTTCGTTCAGTTAACCATGCGTTGCTGCCTACATCGGTTTTTAACATAGGCTGCTCTATTAATTGCACGCCCTGCTCCTGCAGCCAATAACACAGATCCAGGCTTTGCTGCAGATCGGTCCATCCCTGGTTGGCGTCTACGTAAAGCGGCTTATCAGTTACAGACCGGATGGTTGTAATCAGTTCTTTATCAGTATCGCGGCCCAACTTTACTTTGATCACTTTGCAAGCTTCGGCTTCCTTTACTTTCTTCAAGATCACCTCTGGCATATCAATACCTATGGTAATACTGGTTAGCGGCATTAACGCAGGGTTGCTGCCTAACAGTTGCCAGCAAGGTTGCTGTTGCAGTTTTCCATCCAGGTCATGCAGGGCAATATCAATAGCGGCTTTAATAGCCGGTTGGCCGGGTGCAAGGCTGTCTAAATAATTAATTATCGCTTCAAAATTAAAGGGGTAGCTGAATTGAGTAATATCAACTTTTTTTAAAAAATCTGCTGCGGATTGGTGGCTCTCGCCCATGTAAGGCACCATAGAAGCCTCGCCATAGCCAATATACCCTTCGTGCGCTATTTGCAAAAGCACCAACGGGGTTGCTGTGCGGGTATACTTAGCTATCGTAAACGGATGCTTCAGTTGTAGCTCGAAGGGTTGATAAGTCAGCTGCATGTTAAAAATCAAAGCTAAAATATTCGCAATGAAAATCATATTATCTTTGCGGCTATGCCGGCACAAATTTACGCTCCGTTCGAGGTTTCTAATTTTAGCAATAATACCTGCTTTTTAAGCGGAGCCACATTGAATAGTGAAGAAGAAAAGATACAGGTATTTCCGCAATGGTTGATGACCCGGTATAACCTGGAAGACCAACCGTTTAAATTGCTTGACGAAAGCATGGCTACCTATAAAGATTTGAAACTGCCCTGCTCGGCAGCCATTAATGAGAATTATTTGGAGCCTTTAGAAAATGAGATAGCTACGGCTTTTAACGAAGGTTATGAAGCGGTTAAAAAATTAGACGAACTTAAGCTGTTTCAATGGGCGGGCAAATTGTTGTACGGCATTATATTTAACGAGGTGCAAACCGGTATTAAACAGCAATATGCCAAAGGCGAGGAATTTAATATTTCGCAATCCATCGTACTTAAATTCAGCCAACTGCACCTGATGCTGCAAAGCCTTAACCTGCCAATTGTACTGGAAGATTTTAAACCATTCAGCCTGTTTTTGTTTAGAGTTAATAATGCTGACGATGTGTTTGGCTACCGCGACGAAATTAATACGCTTACCTTTTCGTTACGGATTAAAGATTTCGGCCTGATTATGTGCATGCAGGATAATGGCGCTAATCAACATTATCACCGCGAAGCATTAGAAAAAATAAAGGATTCGGTTTTGCACCCTATCCAATTTGAGGAATTGAATGGCCGCGTGTTTTACTCCAACTACCTGTTTAACCGCCTGCCCGAATATAATATTTTACCGGTTGACGACCAGATATATATCGAGGCTATGCCTTTGCGCGGGATGAGCAGTAAACCGCTGTTTGACGACTGGCTCAATAAAATTTATGGCCAGGTGCTGGAAAGCTTCTGGAAAAACTGGGGTTTCCTGCTGTTGGAAATTATCAAAGATCCTGAAAATCCAATGAGCTTTTTATTTGACGCCGATGGCAATTTTATTAATGCAGATGCGATTGAATTGCCCCTGTAAGTTGATGTAAAAAGAAAGGCACAACCCCGGGTTTCATAGCAATAGTGATCATCAATCCGCTTAATGCGCCATATAAGTGAGCATCGTGATTAATATTGTCGCGCGAGTATTTTGAAGCATAGGTACAGTAAACCAAATATAACACTCCAAATAAAATAGCCGGGATAGGTATTGGCAATGGCATGATCATCATCATACTCATGGGCGAAAATAGGATATAGCTAAAAATAACCGCGCTGATAGCTCCGGAGGCGCCCAAGCTATTGTACCAAAAATCCTCTTTATGCTTGGCTACGGATGGCAGGTCGCTTAAAACCAGGCTTACTATATACAACACCCCAAATTGCCAATGACCAAGAATCCCTTCCAGTTGAAACGCGAAAAAATAGTAGGACAGCATGTTAAAAAAAAGATGCATCCAATCTTTATGAATTAATCCGCTGGTAATTAATGTATAAATATTTTTACCGCGATATACGCTATACGGATGCAGCATTAGCTTACCATACATATCCTCGTTAGAAAATGCCAGTAAAGTGGTGATAATAGTTATTACAAATATGATTGACGCCACAGGCGCTAAAGACAAGTATTCCATTTATTTAAAATCGAGTTTGGTATCGGTCATTATCCTGCCTACAGGATAACGTTTGTTTGTTTTTTCGTAATATGGCGAATTACGGTATACAAAGGTAAGCTGTGCCTGCGCATTGTTGGCCAGGGCCGGATTTTTTATTTTTTCATCATCCAGCTTTTTCTCCAATTCCGGGTCTTTCTTCAACAGGTCGGCAGCAACTTCTTCAAAAACATAGGACGAAAAACTTTCTTTTTCATCCAAAATAGAATCGAAAAAGTTCCATGCAAAAAAGGAATCTACCCCGGTTGGCTCCAATGTTTCTACAATATAACGGTTAAGCGGCTGGTTAGTATATACCACATAATCGCCTGTAAAGAATTTAATTTTTGTGTTAACCACATTTACCTTAACGCCTGTATGCAGGTAATGGCCTTCATAAGGCCGGGTGGGTGCCGGTAAATCGGCAATATAATACATCTGCACATCTAACGTAGTATCATGTGCCAGTTTATGCATCACTATGTTATTCAGTTTATATAAGTCAATTATCTTTCCCCATGCCTGTGGTATTACATAGGCCAAAGGCTTATCAACCGTTTCGGTTGCTTTATAATTATCGTAGTATTTTATGGTTCTTGTCCACGGCTTGCTTTCGTCATAATATAATCGGCGCAGCCCGCTTACCTCGCTGGGTTTATACATGGCCGCATAGCCTTTAAAAGTAATGGTATCCACTTTTGTACGGTCAAGCTGCCAGTTCATGGCAAACGTTTGCTGCTTGCTTACCTGCTCATCCGCCTTGCGCTTTAGTTCACCAATCAGTTTGGCATCGCGCTCATTAATATCCACCAGCGCCTGCATAAAATTATACGTTGCATATACCCTTTTATCAAATGATTTAAGCATATGCGCTTCGGTAATATAGCTGATGATATTATGCTGGGCGGTATAACCGGTTGCATAGCGTGGTGTTTCTAAATAAGATACAATGCCCGAATCCGGCGTGCCGCTCCGGCCGCTTTCTACATAGGGGATCATTTCATATCCGCTTGCTTTCATCCGTTTATACAATCCGGGCGAAAGAGTTTTGGAAGTATAATCGGCAAGAATAGGGTTTTGCTTGTCCTTTTGCGTTTCTATCAGCGTCATCACATACTGGTAATCGGCACCATCGCTGGTATGATTATCCAGAAAAATCTCCGGATTCCAGGTATTGATGATCTGTTCAAGCGCGAGTGTATTGCGGCTATCTGCTTTAATAAAATCGCGGTTGAGGTCTAAATTCCGGTAGTTTCCCCTGAAGCCGTATGAGGCGGGGCCATTTTGATTAATCCGGCTAACGCCACGGTTAAGACTGCCGTCAATATTATAAAGTGCTACCAGGCAGATCACCACATTTTTAGGCAGGGCATTTTTTTTGAGCAGATCGCGAGCAAACATCATACTGGCATCAATGCCTTCCGGCTCGCCGGGATGAATACCATTGTTAATTAACAGTACCCGTTTATTTTGCTTTTTAATCAGCACCGGATCAAAAACCTTATCGCGCGATAAAACCACTAAAGTTAAAGGATAACCAATATCTGTTGTACCATAATTGATCAGCTTCATTTGCTGCGGGTACAGTTTATTTAATTGTTTATAATAAGCAATTACCTGGTGATAGGTTGCCGTATAGTTTTTATCCTTACTTAGCTCAAAAGGCGTGATTTGTGCTTTTACAGTGCAAATTGATAAGCAGGCAATTAATGCTAATAAACCTTTTTTCATGAAATTGATTTTAGCAAATATAATTATGCGGTTTCAATAACAAGAGTTATTCACCATTAAGGGATGATATTTCTTCCTGAACTTTTTTGGGCAGGTTTTTCACTATCAGGCTGTAAGAATGGTCTATCATTTCGCATAGTTGTTTACGGGTCAGGCTGCCATCCATATAAACGGTATTCCACATTTTTTTATTCATGTGGTAGCCGGGTTGCACCTCCTCATAACGTTCACAGTTCAACGGCCAGTTCGGGATCGCACTTTACGTTAAAACGGTTACCCTCTGCTAAGCCAATTAACAGGAATAATTTACCGCCTACTTTAAAAACAAGGGTATCTTCCCCAAAAGGGAACCCTTCGGTAGCGCCGGGTTTTCCCAGGCAAAAATCACGTAATTCTTCTATATTCAATTTATACTGCCTTATTAATGATAACCATCAGGTCCCCGGCCAAACACAAAGTTAGGTATATAACCTAAAGGTGCGCCAAATGAATTAAAGAATACCGTTATTTTCAATAAAGTCGAAACCTGTTGTCCCCGTGATCAAAAGAAAATATATATTTCAATGCCGAATATTGATTATAAATTACAATTTTGAAAATACAACCTGCTAATAAGCTGCAATATACGTTTTATATGACCATCAAAAATCCGTTAACCTTCACTGTAACAGACCGCTTTATGCGGTATGTAACGATTGACACACAATCTGACCCGGCTTCGGATACTTTTCCCTCTACAGAAAAGCAAAAGGATTTGGGTAAATTATTGGTAAATGAGTTAATAGCAACCGGCCTTACAGATGCCCATATGGATGAATATGGTTATGTATATGCCACTATACCTGCCAATACAGACAAGAATGTACCGGTAATTTGCTTTTGCTCGCACATGGATACCGCGCCCGATTGCAGCGGCACAGGCGTAAAGCCAATTATACATCAAAATTATACCGGGGCGGACATTGTATTACCCGATGATCCATCGCAAATAATCCGGATGGCTGACCATGCCGACCTTGAAAATCAAATAGGCAACGACCTGATTACCGCAAGTGGCACCACATTATTAGGCGCCGATAATAAAGCCGGCGTTGCCGAAATTATGGATGCCTGTTACCAGCTGATGCATCATCCCGAAATAAAGCATGGTACCATTAAAATATTATTTACACCTGATGAAGAGATAGGGCGCGGCGTTGATAAGGTGGATATTGAAAAGTTAGGAGCCTATACTGCTTATACTATGGATGGCGAAAGCGCAGGCAATATGGAAAATGAAACTTTTTCGGCAGATGGAGCGAGGCTGACCATACACGGCGTGAGCAGTCATCCCGGTTTTGCCAAAGGCAAAATGGAAAGTGCCATAAAAATAGCAGGACTGATTATTACCATGCTGCCATTTGAGCTATCGCCAGAAAATACGGAAGGCATGGAGGGATTTGTGCACCCGGTAGCTATTTCGGGCCATGTGGAAACAGCCACGATAGATTTTATTATCCGCGATTTTGAGGACGCGAAACTGGAAAAACATGCCCATGTAATAAGAGAGATTGCTGATGAGGTATTACAGGAGTTTCCCGGCTCGTCCTACAAACTGGAGGTTAGCCCTCAATACCGCAACATGAGAGCCAAGTTGGATGAACACCCCGAAATTGTTGCCTATGGAATGGAGGCCATGAAACGCGCCGGATTAGCGGCCAAACTATGCAGCATCCGCGGCGGGACGGATGGGTCAAGACTGTCTTTTATGGGACTGCCCTGCCCCAACATTTTTGCAGGCGAGCATGCTTTTCATAGCAAGCAGGAATGGGTATCGGTACAGGATATGCAAAAAGCGGTGGAAACCATTTTGCATTTATGTATGGTGTGGGAAGAGAAGGCCTGATTATTTCGGAGTTCGAATGTTCGATTTCGGATTTATTGGGAATAGTGTTGCAGATGTTGTTGTGCTACGACGAGATTGCCACGTCACGCCTGCGCTGAACCTTTGCTGCTCCTCGCAATGACAAATCTTTATTCAGTTTGTTATCTTTCGGCCAGTAAATTATTGGTTAAGCCCTCGAACTCGGTTTTAAATTCGGTGTAGTAATTGCCGGTTCCGGGGCCGCTGAAGCCGGTATGTATTTTGCGTACATCGCCTTTTTTATCAATAATAATGGTGGTAGGGAAGCCTAATACTTTTGCCAGCATAGGCAGGCTTTTGGCGGGTTCGCCGGATGCATTGGTGTAACCGGTGATTAATAACGGGTAAGGTACATTAAACCGGGCTTTTAATTGTGCCAATGTTTTTTGCGATTTGGCAAAATCTGTAGTGCGTTCATAGGCCAGGCCCACTATCTCCACGCCTTTGGGGTGATATTTTTTATAATAGTTAACCAGGTAATCGGTTTCGTCCATACAATTAGGGCACCATGAGCCCATTATCTGCACAATAACTACTTTGTTTTTAAAACGATCATCGCTCAATGAAACCTTATTACCACTAATATCCCGAAACGAAAAATCAATTTTTTTATAGCCCGGTTTTAACGCAGTAAGCGAGTAAGCATCGAGCAGTTTTGCATTTTCATCTTTTGTAGCTGCCCAATTATATATACTGGTGTAACCCGCATAAAATTTTCCGTCGGTCATTTTTTGACCATTTATCTTCGCCGTAAAAGTGTAAGCGTGGCCGCCATCAAAGCAAGACAAATACAATTGATTGCCGGATACAACGCCATCCAAATAACGGTAATCACCGGTGGTAGATAAAAAAGTACCCGTTAGTTTATTGCCTGTTTGTTTAAACTCGCCAACGGTTACATCATTATCAATAATTGCCGACCATCTGCCGGTTACGTTAACCGTAGGCTTTTGGGGTGTTTTAAAAAACCGCCATGCGGTATTGGGTGTAGCTTTAAAATCAATATTGGCATCCTTATCGCCTAAGTGCCTTACCCAACAGCCCGTTAAATTGCCGCCTTGCAGCTTCAATCTAAATTCAGAATCAAATAAGGGCATTTTAATAAAAACAGAATCGCCTTGTCCGGTAAGGTTATCTACCTTGAATCTTTCGGCACCATTTATAATGGCCAGGTGCTGTTTACCTGCTACATTACTCACTTCAAAGTTAAAAGGGATTTCAGTACCTGACGCTGTTTTCAGCGCGCCGCGCCATATACCGGTTGCCAGCTTAGTTTGGGCAAATGATGCCGTAAACAGCAAAGTAAAGGCAAGGGTAACTATGGCTAATTTGTTTTTCATGGCTAAAAGAAAGAATAAATGCTAAATCAAATGTAGACAAAACCGATTGCCTATTTCAGTACCTCGCGCGAAATGACAATGCGTTGAATTTCTGAAGTACCTTCATATATCTGCGTAATTTTAGCATCGCGCATTAAACGCTCTACGTGATATTCTTTTACAAATCCATATCCGCCATATATTTGCACCGCCTCAACAGTGGTTTTCATGGCCGTTTGCGATGCAAATAGCTTTGCCATTGAGCTGGCCTGGGCGTAGGGTAATCCCTGGTCTTTTAACCAGGCCGCTTTCAGGCACAGCAGGCGTGAGGCTTCAATTTCGGTTGCCATATCTGCCAGTTTAAACTGGGTAGATTGTAAATCCGCCAGGGTTTTACCAAAGGCCCTTCTTTCCTTTGAATAATTCAGCGCTAACTCATACGCCCCGGATGCAATGCCCAATGCCTGTGATGCAATGCCAATGCGCCCGCCTTCTAACGTGGTCATGGCGAATTTAAAACCAAAACCCTCCTCGCCTATGCGATTTTCCTTTGGCACCTTCACATCCGTAAAATGCAGGGAATGCGTATCTGAGCCACGGATGCCCAGCTTATTTTCTTTGGCGCCAACGGTAAAACCCTCCATGCCTTTTTCAACTATCAACGCGTTTATGCCATGATGGCGCTTTGACGCATCGGTTTGCGCCATCACTATATAAGTGGATGCCGAGCTACCATTGGTGATCCAGTTTTTGGTGCCATTTAACAGGTAATGGTCGCCCATATCAATAGCGGTGGTTTTTTGCGAGGTGGCATCTGAGCCAGCTTCGGGCTCGGATAAACAAAAAGCGCCTATCTTTTCGCCTTTGGCCAGCGGTACCAGAAATTTTTGTTTTTGCTCCTCATTACCATATTTCTCCAGCCCGTAACAGATCAGCGAGTTATTAACCGATACTACTACTGAGGCAGAAGCATCAATTTTTGACAGTTCTTCCATCACCAATACGTACGATATGGCATCCATGCCGCTACCACCATACTTTGGTGATACCATCATCCCTAAAAAACCAAGCTCGCCTAACATTTTAATTTGTTCGGCAGGGAATTTTTGATGTTCATCGCGCTCAATTACGCCGGGTAATAATTCTTTTTGTGCAAAGTCGCGAGCGGCCTGGCGAATCATGATCTGTTCTTCTGATAACTCGAAATTCATAATGTAAGTAAATTGTTGATTAAGTGAGTGGCTATTAAGCAAACACACTAAGCCAAATATACATTTTACTATGCGTGCATAGCAAATAATTGATACAAAAAAAGAGAGCCTTTTGCGAAGCTCCCTTTCCCCTAATTAATTTAAACTATTGATTAAACCCAAAACAAAGAACGATCGCAACTCAGCTTGGGCGTCTGAGAATTCAAAAACAAAAATTTTTTATAGGTAGATGTTGTTTTTATTTTCCACAGGCGGTTGTAAGGCCTTTTAATCATGGCAAATGTATTGCCATAAATTCATTGTCGCAATGACTTATACGTCAGAATTTTTAAATAGAAAAAAATACTTATAAGTACAATTTATAAGCGCGATTATTAATTAAATGCGTATTTTGGGCCATATAATCATACAAAGCTTAATATAGCCCGCTAAATTATGTTATTAACTGATTTTGAGTACCTTAATAATTCGGATAATGCCTTCAAAAAAAAGGTCTCCCTGCAAATTAAGCGGCTTAGAAGGCAAAATCAGGTTACACAGGAAAAATTTTACAGCGATACAAACATTAACATCGCACGTTTAGAATCCGGAAAGATAGATATCCGGATAGAAACCCTAAGAAAGGTTTGTTATTATTTCGATGTGTCGTTATCTGGTTTTTTCAGAGGCATTTATTAAAACAGGTAAACTTGCTATTTAATGCTGCACACATTCTGTTTTAATAGACAGTGGTGTAGGGTTTTATGGGCAATACGGATACTTCATCAGGCGCCCTGTCGCGCTCAATTTACCCAACCCTGCTTAGGCGCCCTTCGCTGCGCGGAAGGAGGTGAATACATTTTATTAAACCCGCACTGGTCGCAGTTTTAGCGACGCGTAACTTCGTCCAATTAAATAGTTAATTTAGTTAAAGCTGAAAGCTTTATAATTTTAGGACGAAATTGATAAACTTCGTCCAGTTGTGAGGCATACTCGTTCTACTAAACTATAAAATTAAAATTTTATAGTTGGTATATAATAAGCAATCGCTTCAAAATCAGCATATTGTTTTCCTGTAAATTTTGCATTTATACTTTCT
>DASWOZ010000389.1:0-3861 GCA_036398535.1 Mucilaginibacter sp.
GATAAAGCTGATCTATCTCTTCACCTATCAGTTCTATATTTTCATCAACGCGGTTAAATTTAACTTCGTCAATGCTTTTAATGGCAGCAACCTCGCTCATTACCGCCTTATCATCCGGCGAAACAAACTGGCCACCATCGGCACCATAGGCTTTATAGCCATTATACTCTTTAGGATTATGTGAAGCGGTAAGCATTACCCCGCTTTTGCAGCCAAAATAGCGCACAGCAAATGAAAGCTCGGGCGTAGGGCGCAGTTCTTTAAAGAAATAGACATGTATGCCATTTGCCGAAAAGACTTCGGCGGTAATATTTGCAAAAACATCAGAATTATTGCGGCTATCGTGCGCTATTGCCACTTTAATTTTTTCGCCAGGGTATTTCTTTAGCAGGTAGTTAGCTAAACCTTGTGTGGCTGTGCCTATAGTATACTTATTAACACGATTAGAACCCGGCCCCATTATGCCCCGCAAACCCCCTGTACCAAATTCCAGATCACGGTAAAATGAATCTGTTAATTCGGTGTAGGCTTTATCATCAATTAATTTTTGAATTTGCTGCTTAACATCGGCATCATAATTTCCATTAAGCCATGCATTTGCTTGCTGAAGAATGGCGGGGTCTAATTCCTGCATAATTTATTAGTTTATTTAAATTGGCAATTTGTAACGCCAAATATGGTAATAAAATAAGTTTGATAAGTATTAAATTGTTTGATTGTATAGAATTTTATGTGACTAAAAATAATAAAAAAACAACCCCGGATAACTTAAAGTTACCGGGGTTGTCCATATATACGATCTTAAAATTGCTCAGGGTTTTTCTACCGTAACATCTTGTGCCAAAGTCGCGTCATCAGGTGTACCTCCCAAATCATTATCCAGGGTATAAAGCGCATCGTTACCCGCATTTTCGCCACCTGCAACTTTTATTTTCGATAGCAGGTCTAATGCCAGCGTTTCTTCTTCGGTTTGTTCTTTTACAAACCATTGCATAAAATTCCAGGTTGCCCAGTCTTTTTCTTCAAAACTCATATTCACAATATTGTAAATATTGGACGTATTTTCAACTTCAGACTTAAACACTTTTTCAAAACAGTCATTCACACTTATCGGGTCAGGGCCGGGTGCAGGGATAGCTGTTACCATAACCTTAGCGCCACGTTTAAGGATATATTCCAAAAACTTCATCATATGGTTACGCTCTTCATTAGCATGCCTGAATAAGAAGTTGGCAATACCGCCATATCCTTTATCGCTTGCCCATGAGGCGTATGCTAAATAGATCTGTGCATTATGTGCCTCATTGGTCATTTGGGCATTTAATGCACTTGCAAGTGTTGGTGATAATCTGTTAGTGTCCATAGAGCGACAACTAAAAATGACAGAAATAGTTTGCTTTTAATAAGCATAAACTATTTTACATAGCTAAGATTTATTGTTTCAATCTTATTTTTGGCAAACTTTCGGATGTGTGCTCCTGTATATATTTGATCAAATTTTCACGTATAAAGCATCTCAGATCAAATGCCTGGGAAGAGTTACGGGCACTTACTAAGGCACGTAGTTCCAGTGTGTTTTCTTTGGCGTCTGTAACCTGAAGTATACCTACCCGTTTATCCCATAGATCTGATGTATTAAGCAAACGGGTAAGCTCTGTTCTTAATTCATCTACCGGGATTGTATAATCTACGTATAAAAAAACGGTTCCCAATATTTCTGATGTGGTGCGGGTCCAGTTTTGAAATGGTTTTTCAATAAAATAATTAATGGGTAAAATTAAACGGCGTTGATCCCATATATTTAATACCACATAAGTAAGCGTAATATCTTCTACCCGGCCCCATTCGCCTTCAACAACCAAAACATCATCAATGCGTATGGGTTGGGTAAAAGCGATCTGGAAACCGGCCAAAAAATTGGCCAGTGACTTTTGAGCTGCAAAACCTATAATTATACTCCCGATACCTACTCCTGTTAATAATCCAGCTCCTATCTTTCGTACATTATCAAAGCTAAGCAATACAATAGCCAGCGTGATCAATATAATCAGCACTACTATTATTTTGCGTATAAATTGCAGTTGGGTCCGGATTTTGCGTTCTTTTAAATTATCGGCTTTATTAAGATCATAAGTATGATAAACATAATCCTCAAATACTTTGACGGTGCTAATTAATAAACCGGCAAAAGAAATAATCAATAAAATCTCTATTAAACGGCTAAGATAGGTTGCATATGTTTGCCTTAGCACCATTAAAGGCACCATTAAATTTAGCATTAATAAAGGCACAAAATGATTTAATGCAGAACCCAAATGCGTAAGTACGGATTTGAAAAAGGAATAATCTGCTGTTTTTTTATAGTAACGCAGCAAAAAGGTAATTAGTAGCTTAATAAGAAAACCGATAACTAATGCCGCGGCAATAACACATAGATTCCATGCCCATGGTTGTATTTGTTTAGACCATATGTCGAAATTGTCTTGCATTGATACTATAAAAATACCGGTCTATCTAATTTCATTGCTATACGATACGCCGCATTCATTAATCCCACATGACTGTAGGCTTGTGGAAAATTACCCCACTGACTGCCATTAGTTTCGTCGACATCTTCACTAAACAGCAGCAGGTGATTACAGTATTTCATCAGTTTTTCAAACTCACGTATGGCATCGTCCATTCTCCCCACACATGCCAATGCTTCTACATACCAAAAAGCGCAGATCAAAAAAGTAGTTTCCGGTTTACCAAAATCATCGGCATGCAGGTAGCGGTAAAATAAGCCGCCTTCGGTTTTTAACTCCTTTTCTAAAGCAGAAAGATGATCCTTGGCCTTTTGCGATGCAGGGTCAATATAATTCATCATAATTAGCTGCAATGTGCTGGCATCTAAATAAGGGCTACCAGCCGCATGTGTATATACCTTTCTTTTTGGGTCATAACAGCTTTCAATATGTGCGGCAGCACGTTCCATTAATACAGTTGCCCTTTCCTCCAGTTCCTTGTTACCAATAGTGAGTGCTATTTTTAACGCTGCATTACAGCCTGCCCACTGAAACAGATTGCTATAGCAATGTATATTAGCCATATTCCTGAATTCCCATATGCCTGCATCTTTTTCATCTATAGTACGCTCAATTTTATTTAATATGGAACTAATCCATTTATCTGAATCTTTTCGTTCGCTAAAAACAAAACGATGGTCGGTATATAAAGGCAATAAAGAAATGAGCACCTGGCCATATATATCATTCTGAATATGCTCATAAGCCTGATTGCCAACTCTTACGGGTTTATTACCCATATACCCACTCAGGTTTTCCATTATATTTTCATATAATTTCTTTTCGCCGGTAATGCCATATAAAGGTTGATACCTGAAATTTTCTCCTTCCGAAAAGGAAATATCAGTAACGTAGCTAAAGTATTTTTCCATTTCCTCGAAATGACCAATGTGGTTCAACGAAGTCAATACATAATAGGTATCCCTTAACCAGCAATAGCGGTAATCCCAGTTGCGCGTGCTATCAGGAAACTCGGGCAAACTGGTAGTGCTGGCAGCAATAATTGCACCCGTATCCTCATACTGATGGATCTTTAAAACCAAGGCTGACCGAATTACATATTGCTGATAAAAGCCAGCTATCGACGAGTGTTTGATCCATAACCGCCAGTATTCTATTGTTTCTCTTAAAAACTCTTCTGCCGTGCTTATTAAAGGTGCTTCCAATAAATCTCCATAAGTTAAAACCAAGTATTTGGTTTCGTTAAGTGAGAAGTATTTTTCTTCGAGCAAGTAGCTAATAGGAATATTCGTAGTCAATCTCATTCTCTCTTCCGCACCCGTAAATTCAATAT
>DASWOZ010000390.1:0-5022 GCA_036398535.1 Mucilaginibacter sp.
TCCTGATAAAAGTAACGGCGCAGGATGGTTTGACTACTAATACGTATGCCGTAACAGTTACGCGGGCTCCTTCGGCAGTAGCCACATTGTCTTATTTGTCGCCAAGCCAGGGAAGCCTGTCTCCTGTATTCGGTACGGGGATATTGAATTATACGGCTTTGATAGATAACGCGATAAGCTCATTAACTGTAACGCCAACCTTGACAGACGCGACCGCGACGATAAAGGTAAATGGTACGCCAGTTAGTAATAACGCGGCCAGCGGCATCATTAATTTGAATGTTGGCAGCAATACGATCACGATAGAAGTAACGGCGCAGGATGGGATTACTAAACAAACCTATACATGGGTAGTAGAAAGAGGCATACCGCCAGCAGCTATTACGGCCACCAATATTCTGTCGCCAAACGGGGATGGAAAGAATGATACGTGGGTAATTAAGGAACTGGCTTTGTATCCAAACAATACGGTAACCGTATATGACCGTGCCGGGCGTATTGTGTACAATAAGGTAAACTATACCAATGACTGGGGGGGGACTTTCCAGGGTTCGCCACTGGCCGAGGATACCTATTATTATGTGGTAAATCTTGGCCCGGACCGTGCTCAGATCAGAGGATTTATAACTATAATAAGGAACAGGCGATAGCAATTAGTTGATTGCGGGATAGTAAGAAAAAGTATTAGATGAAAACATTAAAAATAACAAGTTATATTATACTAAGCACCCTGATGATGCTGGCTAGCCGACGGGCCAGCGCGCAGTTGTCGGGATTGCAGTCGGCTTATTTTATGAACCAGTACCTATTTAACCCGGCTATGGCCGGACTGGAAAAGGGCCTGAACCTGAATGCAGGTTATCAGCACCAGTGGACGACGATAACCGGAGGCCCCAAGCTGCAGGACCTGACCCTGGACTATAATTCAGGGAACCGGGTTGGGCTGGGTTTAATGATCAATACGGATGACGCGGGGTTGATTAACCGGACCAGGGTACTGGGAACCTATGCTTATCACCTGCCGGTAAGCGAAAACGGGAGTAAGCTGAATTTTGGTTTATCGTTTGGCGTTAATGATACCTATATAGATTATAGCAAGATTAACGGCGATCCGGGGGATGCCTCGGTAGAACTGTTTAACCAGCGCCGGATATATATGGATGGTGATATTGGCGTTTCATATACAACCAGTAACGGCCTGAATATACAAGCTGCGGTGCCTAACCTGGGGAGCGTGCTGTTTAATGATCAGGGCAATAATCTTGCTGTAGACAGATCTACCTTTTTTACGGCAATAAGCTATCAATACAGGTTTGGGGAATATACGAATGTAACGATAGAGCCGAAGGCGGTATTCAGGGGGGTAAAGGGTTTTCAGAATATTGGTGACGGAGGGTTTAATTTAACAATGAATGATTATCATTTTAATATTACAGGCCTTTATCATACCAATAAGAGTTTTACGGCCGGGATAGGGTTTAACCTGGAACCGGTATCCATACTGGTGATGTATACAGGTAACTCGGGCCCGTTGCAGGATTATGCCAATAACACTATTGAGCTTGGCATCAAATACTCACTGATGAAAAAATAAAGAGGTGATTGTATCGCCTGATCAAAAATCTGTAACATGTTGCCTGCCCCGGCGATCTGTTCATGCAGGTTTTTGATCAGGCTGATACTCACACTTAATGTTTCCTGTATATAAATCCAACCTGCACAGCAAATCAGTATAAAAGTATAGCCGAAACGCAAAGTATCGCGTTATCTACAGCAGATACCATTTTTGCAATAACTAACTAATTTATCGGTTTCAGAATTCTATTCCAGCGTATTTTGTGAAATATATCTTTTGTTGAATCGATACTTAGCCAGGTAATCATTGCTTTGCCTACAATATGATCTTCGGGCACATAGCCCCAAAAGCGGGAGTCGAGGGAATCATGACGATTATCGCCCATCATCCAATAATAGTTTAATTTGAAGGTGTAATTATCTGTTTTTTCGCCATTGATCAATACCTCTTTTCCCGTTGTTTCTACTTTGTTATGCTCGTAAACTTCAATAGCACGACGGTAGAGCGCAAGCGTAGAATCATTAAGTTTTATTGTAGAGCCTTTTTTAGGCAATACCAACGGGCCGAAATTATCTTCATTCCATTTAAAATGATCGTTATGCGGAAAAACCTCCGCATCATATTGGCCGGCAGGCTTTACAACGGGTGTAACGCTTTTAATGTTTGAATAGCTTTTTAAGGTTGAAAGATTATTATTAGGGATGATCATTTCATAGGTATCAGCCGTTGATTGTTGTATTACGGTTATGTCCAAATCCGTAAAAAGCTGGGGATTGAGATCTTTACCATCTGTAATTACGGTATATGAGGTTTGCGCTTTGGGTGCATTGCTGGCAGCTTTTCCGTTTATATATACTTGCGCGTTAACAATGGTTAATACATCACCAGCTGTTGCCTGGCATCTTTTTATTAGCGTGGTGCGCATATCAACCGGGATATTTTGATCAGCTTCGCTTGGTTTATTGAATACTACGATATCGCCTTTTTTAATTTCGGATATACCGGGTAAACGAAAGTAAGGGAGTTGTAATTGCTCCCAATAGGTTTTGATATTAAATCCTGTAACTCTTGGTTCGGTAAACGGAACAGATACAGGCGTAAATGGCATACGCGGGCCATAAGCTATTTTGCTTACAAAAAGGTAATCACCAATTAGCTGCGTACCTTCCATTGAGCCTGATGGTATAGCGTATGCGGAAAATAGTAAACCACGAAATATTGTTGAAACGATCACCGCAAAAACTATGGCATCCAACCATTCGCGGATTTTAGACTTTTTTGGTTTTTGACCTGTTGTTTTCTTTTTTAATGCAATGCGCCATTTCATAATAAAGAGGTTTATTATTTGGATTTTTACATTGATAATTTGTTACAACAAAGTTTAATTTTTATCATCAAAGCTGTTTAACGCGCGCCAGATGGTGCGTTCATCTTTATTGAATTTAATTTCGGCTTCTAACACGGCCTGATTTTTGGTTATTCCGCGGGTTTTAATTTGGGCTTGCACCCATAAATAAATTTCGCGGTAAATAAAAACTTTGGCAGTGATGAAACCAGCTTTGTACATGGCAGAGAAGATACCATCGTCAAAGAGTGTGTTGGCAAGATTGATATTCATTTTATATGGAATTGTATTTACTTTTAAAGTATTAAGCTTAACAGCTAATATTATAAGCCTAAACTAATTATATCATGATTTTAAATTTTAAAAAAACATTATTTATCATAGCGGTAATTGCTATACCCGCTATGGCATTTTCTCAAAAACTAAATAAGCCAATCGTTGGTAAATTTAGCGGCGACACTACACTTTCGACAACGAAGGAAAAGGTAGCATCTTCAGAAAAATTTACATCATCATTAGCTGAACATATGTAGTTGTTCATGTTGTTTATCCAATATCTAAAGAAGATATAGAAAAATTAAAGTTGGGTTTAGTTACTAACATCCGTATTGAAACCCGTGATGGTAATATTGATTTTGAACTTAAGCCTAAAGAGAACGGGATTATAAAGAAAATGATAACTTTAATTAGTGAAACTAAATAGGACCAGATCTATATTTAAAGGTTAACTCTATTAATAGTTTGTGCTAATATGTTTTGCTGATTGTTTACGTCTTTAACATCTACATAAACAGGAGGGAAGTTATTGATCATTTGATAAGCAATGGTGTTTGCCAGATTTTTTTGGTCATTTACAGGTTGGTTATAATAGCGGTTGGCATCGCCACCATCAGTAAATATACCGCCTATGGCATAGCCACGGCCCGGATTGGCTATAGAGAAGTCGCGACCGCCAAAGCCAACATTGATAGCACTTACCAGGTTACGCGCCCACGGTATGCGCATAGCTTCTGACACTACGATACCCTCGCCGGAGCGCAGATAAGCATTTGTATTATCAGTGCGGCTATAGCCAGCTAATACGCCCCCACGGCCGTCAGAAGAATAATGTAAACCACCTTTTGCATATGCCGGTGGTTTTTGAGATGCTATTTTGGCTACCTGTGCCGCGGTTTCGGCAATAACCACACCTATTGAAAGGGGGGCGAGGATACCTGTTTGGGCTGAAACTTTAGTTACTGCCTGCGCGCCGTTAATAATGGCTTGTACTATAGATAGTTCCTGCTCTTCTTTAAACGCTTTTGTTTTTATCGCGTTTTCTTTCTGTTGGTATTTTTGCTGTAACGCCAGTTTTTGAGCAGATGTTAAACTGGTGTTGCTTAGCTCCGCTGCTTTGTCTTTTTCAAGTGCAGCTATTTTGGCGGCGCTTTGTTGCTTTATGCTGTTGCTAAGTGTGTTAAGCGCGTCTGTTGCCATTTTGGCGCCGGATTGTTTTGCATAATCTTCAACCTGTTGGATAGCTGTTTTTTTGATCGCAACTTTTTGATCTTCGTTTTTTTTTGTTTCGACTATCGGCTTGTAGTCAAGGTCAGTTGGTGCAAGTGATTTATTTTCAGGGACAGTGCCAATAGACTGAGCTGGTGGAAGAACATCACCTCTTTGTGGGGTGTTATTATCCGTACTCGTTTTAGGCACTTTTTTACCCTGGTGTATTTTTTTTGAATATTCCTCATGATATTTAGTTTGTCTTTCAAGTGATTGTTTAACATTTGTTTCATAATTGTCTACTTGTTGCCCAGCCTGGTTATAACCTTCTTTATAGGCAGATACCATTTGTGCAGTAGTTGTTACAATTCCATTTTTTACAGTATTAAATGCGCTGCCTATTTTGTCGGTAGCATCTGTCACACCGGTAAATGCCTGTATGGCGCTATTGGCTACTTTTTTAAAATCAAGGTGAATAATGCCATCTAATATTACCCCAAAGGCTTTAAAGCGATTAATGAGATTTTGTTCAATGGTTTTGCCTAATGATTTTAATGCCGTAATGGGATGTGAGAAGGCATTTAAGATGCCGTTCACAAACGAATTAAAAAATCCC
>DASWOZ010000391.1:0-8699 GCA_036398535.1 Mucilaginibacter sp.
CAAAGTTTGCTAAAGCGCTTTCAAACCTGCGTTTGCCAATATAGCAAAACGGGCACATCACATCAGACCAGATCTCTATTTTCATACCATTAAATTTTATAAAGCTAAATTATATTATGTGTTAAATATAAACGTAAGCAAAGCGTAAAATTACAGGGAAATCGCTTTTTAAATAAATCAACTATTTTTACCCTCTTTACGCGCAGCGAAGAGAGGGGAGGTCGAGCGAAGCAACGACCGGGTGAGTCCTAATAAAGCGATATTACCGCTAATGCACAAGACGGCCCACTCACCCCGAAACGTTTTCCCATTACTTTTCTTTTTCTACCAGCTCCATCCCGCATTTTGGGCATACGCCGGGTTTATCTGAACCTACATCCGGGTGCATGGTACAGGTGTATTTATAATGCTTTTTAGCGGTGTCGTTTTGCTTTGCGTTACCACAAGCGCCCAAACAAAGGGCCATACTCATAAAGATAATAGTAGCTGCTTTCATATCGTTATTTGTTTTTAATAAAAGCCACAAAACCTAATAACGAAACTGTTAAAACACACAAAGCTGCCAGCATACTTACCACATCGCGAATATTTTTCCCGGCCCAGGCCATCCAGAAAAATTTGTGAAGGAATATAAATGATAATCCTTCGGCCCGGTCAATCCCGGCAACTTTAGCCGCTAATTTTGCGGTGGTAGTTTCAATGTACACATTTTCACCATCAGGATAGCTTACTCTTTGCACGGGCAACCGCTTGTTAATAAAACCATATTCATTATCAAACTGGCCTATCCGGGTAATGGTTGGCTTGCCACTACTATTACCATCACCGTAATAATTACTCAGGAAGGCGGCATATTGTTTATCGCCATCAGCCAGTTCTTTGCCCGTTAGGGTATCAAAATATAAAATTTGCTTTTTGGTAGTGGTAACCTGGTACCAGGTGTGGTTATTAAAACTGGCGACCGCTATCTTTTTAATATTGCTATCGGCTACGGGGAGCTGCAGGTTGGAGTAAGTAAGCTGACTGCGGTTAATTAATTGCGCGTACGGCGGTTTTTCAACCCCCGAATTATGTAGCTGAACAATTAAGTGAAACGCACCGCTGGTAATAAACAGGAATAGGATAAATGAAATGATTAGCCCAATTTGCCGGTGATAACGGTGGATAAAACGTTTATCATCGGTGTTATTTAACTTTCGCTTTTGGGCTACTGATTTAAAGTTTTTCCAGAATAAGGCATAAACCGTTAAGCCGCTAAGCAACGCCAAAAACATAATGGTCACCAATACCAGCAGCACTATCAGGCGAAATTGTACCCCGCCAATAGCTACCAAAAAATCCCAGGTATGAAATTGCTCAAATATCCAAAGAAAAGCCTTGCGGGTATTGTTGTTGAAAGTTCCCATGCGGTTTTGGCTGGTTTCCACGTAAACATCCATACCATCATGACGATAAAAAGACACCTTCCAAACCGGCAGTAAATGGTTAATGGGTTGGTACTTTCCATCGAATGCGGTTTGGATATTGGCTGATTTTACAACCGATGCAGCATCCTGTGTAAAATAACGGGCAAGATATTCGGCATAATCGCGGTCACCGCCGGGCATAAGTTGTCCGTCGGTTGCCGAAAAGTAGTTGTAAACACTGTCCTTGTTGAGTACCTGGTAACAGATGCCCCTGTTAAAATTAACCAAGCTAAAATTCCTTAATTCGGTCAAATGGTTTTGGTCCATTACCTGCTGAATAGAAAGGGTTGGCCGCATTTTGCTTTGTGGTAAAGCTTCAAAGGTTTCTTTAGCAATATATGGCCTGAACCAGTTAGACATAAAAGGGTGGGTTAATCCACTTATGGTCCAAAAAATTATGGGCACCAGTGCTGTTAAACCTAATATGCGGTGCCATTTGTAAAAGCTTGCTTTTGTTGCCATGTTAATGTTTTCTTAATTCGTTCTTTTATAAAAAGGTATAGCCAATGCCGCAATTAAAAGTTCTTAACATACCCGGGTAATAGGTGTTTTGGCCATAGCCATAAGTAACTATAGTGGCATAAACCTTATCGGCCACATTTAAGCAGTTTGCCCAGATCTCAAAATTGCTGATATGATAGCCTGTACGGATGTTGAATATATTAAACCCGCCATATTTATGTTGATTTTCGGGGTCAGTATAGTATGCTGCTACATTTTGCCATTCAAGCGAAATGTTAAAACCCTTGATATATTTAGGCTTGTAGTTAAGTTGCGTATTGATAATGAAGGGAGGCGAATTGGCCATCAGATTGTTTGATACATTGTTTTTTCCATCAAAAAAGTCCAGGTATTTATGTTGTACATAAGTGCCGCCAAATCTGAAAAACAATTCATCAGCCGGGTTATAATTAAAGCTTAACTCAACGCCCCTGTGCCTGGTTTTACCGGTGTTTTCTGCCAGCGAAATACCGTTGGGTTGTATAATGGAAACCATTTCGTTGGTGCCGTTTAACTGGTAAAGTGAAGCCTCAACGTACCCACGTTTGGATATACCGAACCAGCCGCCTATTTCATAGTTATAAAAACTGGCCGGTTTTAAATCAGGCACTGTATAACCACTGTACAGATCGGTAATATTGGGTGGCGCAAAGCCTAAACTGTAATTGGCATATAGGGCACGGTTGTTCCCAAAATCATAGGTTATTCCAATTTTAGGCGTTAAATGAGCAAAATGATTTATGGTATCAGCAGGGCCGGTGGTTTTACCCGGGGTAAGCGAGTTGGTAAAATTATAGTCCAGCCTGTCATACCTTGCGCCTGCAACTACTTTAAATTTATTAAAGGGCGTAAACTCAAATTGTGTGTAGGCCGCTGTATTATACAAGGTTGCACCGAAGTGCGATAGCATATCACCGGTTAAGCTATAGCTGTCATAAACGCCCTGCGGTGTTACATTAATTAAAATATTTTGCGCCTGGTAACTTTCGGGGCTTATATCTGCGCTTATGCCGGTTATCCATTTGGCGTGCGCCCAGCTTAATTTTTGAACGTGCTGAATAATGGTTCCGTAACTTTTAAAGGCATCTACATTTATTTGTCCCGTTGACTGGGAATTAACAGGATAGGTTTCATCATAAAATGGGTTTTGCCCTTCCGAATTATGACGATAGTATAGTGTAAAGCTGGTCTGGCTGTTAGCTGTCCAGCTATGATCTAAAGTGGCCCTTGCGCGTAAAGCGTCAATTTTTCTGTAAGTAAACCGTTGATTGCTGATAGGGTCATTTACATATTGTTTGTTAAAAAATTGCGCGCTGTCTAACCCGCCTTTTTGATCGGTATAGTAATTAATTTTTGCTGCGGTTACCGTTAATTTGGTATTCGCGTTAAAAGCATAATCGGCCCTAAAGTTGAGCGCCAGTTTATGGTAGTCATCATACTGGTTAGTTGCTACATTGCGGGCAGCATAATAGCCGCCAATGTATAGGCCCAGCTTATTAATTGTTGTTGAGGCGAAGAAGTTGGTTCGTTTTAGCCCATAGCTTCCGGCTTCGGCCTCAATTTTTGCGTAAGGAACCAGTGACGGAGCCTGGGTAATGAAATTTACTGCGCCGCCAACAGCCTCGCTGCCGTATAAGGAAGATGCAGGGCCCTTCATAATTTCAATACGCTCTAACGAAGCGTCATTAACCTCAATCAGGGCATTATGGTTAAAATCCCCTTCAACCCTAATGGGAATACCGTCTTCCATATACAAAAAGTAGTTGTTGTAGCCCAGCGGTTGGCGTATGGCCATAGCATGCTGTTGGTTGCCCAGATCAATCATGTATACACCTGCCGATTGATTTAGCAATTGGTCAATCTGGGTAGCCTTAGTATCACGAATTGCGGATTGTGAAATGGTACTGATGGCTACGGGCGCATCTATACGCGCCTGCCGATCGCGATTGGCCGAAATAATTACCTCATTAAGGTTTGAAAACGAGGGGCTAAGTATAATATTAAAAATATCACCTGTAACTTTTAGCCTTTTGGTATTGTAGCCGGTATAGGTAACCAAAATGCTGTCAGGATGCACAGGCGTATTTAAATTAAATTTCCCGGCATTATCCGTTAACACCTGTATGCCGGTTGCTGCCGGGCTAATAACAGCCCCCACAAGCGGTTCTTTAGTTAATGAATCTATAACCATACCTTTTATGGAAGATTGTGCAATTGCATTGCCTGTTATAAGGATGGTTATGTTTATTATAAATATTATTTTTCTCATATAAAATCAGATGGTAATGGCACAGCCCCTCCTGTTTGAATGGATGCGTCATTAGCTTAGCTTAAAAATATCTAAATAGAGGTTCCCGATCACATCAAATAACTGATATGGCCACAAATGGAATGAATTAGCTTAAGCTACTGATTTGGGTGGACGGAAAATGGAGTTGATGTATTGGCTGCTGTATTGATAACTATAAGCCGGGCAGGAAGCCTGTACATTATTCAGATTGGCAGGTTGCAGGAATGAAAGATCATATGGCTCCTGGAAGAAAGAAACTTCAAGACGGGTAAGGTTATCTTTTGCGGTTTGTTTTTTATCGTTCTCTTCGGCTTGCTTTATCTTTTTCATAAAATAACACTTACCATTACAGTGCAGCCAGGGTTTATCGCGGTTTTCGCAAAGATTAGCGGCGATATAATTTTTGTTCAGCTCAAAGCCGGCATACACCATATATCGCGAAAAGTTGGCCGTAACCAGCGAAAACAATAAAAACAGGGCGGTTATGCGATTGAGCATGATGTCGCAAATGTAGGTACTGTGTAATATAAAAGCAATGTTATTTTATATTAACTAAAAAAAGCCTTCCCAAAAATAAGAAGGCTTAAATTTTTTGCCGAAAAAGCGATTAGTTAGCTGCTCTTGTTAGCTTAGTATGGAATTTAGTGCCGTTTATTTCAGCATCTACACCTATAGAATCACCATAATACTTACCTGTGTTTACAATAGATGTTCCGTTAAAATCCATTTTAAAAGAAAAGTCACTGCCATTGATCTTACCATCGGTAAGTGGTATATCGCCTTGTGAGGATGTTAAAGTACCGGTTAAGTTGTTACCATCGGCTTTAAATACGTAAGTAAGTGCAAAATCAGCACCATCCGGGGTTTTTACCGAGCCGGTCCATTTGCCGGTTAAATCTGCTATAACTGCCAGGCAAATCATAGTGCTGCATACAAGTAGCGTAGCAATTGAAAAGAATTTTGTTTTCATAATGAGGGCTTTAATTAATTAAAAGTATGATTTTAAATTAATATTTGTGTATACCACTTATCAAGAAATTGTTATGTAATGGTTATTGACCGGGCGCTTTATAATAATAAATAGTGGCGAATACGCCTTCACTAACGGTAAAGTAACCTTTCCCATCTAATGTAAAACCTATCGCTTCGCCTTGTTTCTCTGCCTCATAGTGGGGCTCCTGTGGTTTTTTAAGCATGGTTTGCCATATATGTTCGTTTGCTTCACGTTTCCAGTAATAAACCTTTTCATAGTTTTTTAGCAGCACCTGTTGCCCATCTCTTGAAATATCGCCTGCGGTTATCCATTTTAACGGTTTAACACCTTTAAAAAATAGTTTGCCCCGCTTAGTTAAAACCTGGGTATCATTGGGTTTATACAGTAATGGCGTAGTATAAATGCTTACAGTATCTGTTCTTTTTGAAACAACGTATATCAGTTTTTCTACAGGGTCAATCATTAAGGCTTCGGCGTCTTTTGGCCCATCGGGATACTTTAAATGCAGCGGAACGGCTGTGGTTGTTATTAAGCTATCCTTTGCCCAGGCAGTTTTCTCTTCTATCCGGTAAATAGTAACAGACGGCCTTATCGCCTGGTTATCGCCAATATAACCCACATATACATAACTTTTACCTTTTACAGGGCCGGGGCCCACGGCTATATCTTCACAATCAACCACGCCCTGTTTTTCTGAGTGATCGCCATTGTAATAAATAGTGCTTTTTAATTTGCCGTCGGGCGATATAGAAAAAAAGCGGCTGGTGTCGCCGCTGTCATTGTGTACATAATAAATATCTTTAAAAATACCCGACGCCGCTATACCCGAAGTTTCGTTCATCTGCTTATTTTGTAACCGGCCGGTTATGTCGGTTTCTTTAGCAATGATTTTATGCCGCGCGTATGAACCACCAAACAGCACAACAATGATGATGATTAATATATTTCGTTTTTTAGCAACACTCATTATTATCAAAGTTAGCTATATAACGTATGGTTTGCGTAAAATTTATAAAGCTTAATGGATTTTTAGAAAGGAAGTGGTTGGCAATGAATGGAGGATAAGTTATTCTTCCTCACGGGTCTTCTTTATCCTCTCCAACTCAATAACATCAATTTGATCTTTTGGGCGGTTTACTGCTACTTTATTTTTAATCAATTGATTAATGTGTAAAAAAGGAATTTTAATACCGTCAAGATCTGCGATGGAGGCTTGTTCCAGGCATGCTGAAAATGTCATGTCTTCTAAGCCTTTCATACTGGTCATAATATCTAATTCTATTCCTCCGCCAACATAAAAGCTTGTCCAACCGGGAACAAATTCCATGGTTTCCACGCTCGAAAAATCACCATATCCTAAAGCTTTAAAAGCAGCTCTAAGATTTTGCCGGTTAGCAAGGGAGTTTTCGAGCCATAAGTCTAAATCATCTGTAGCACGGTTAAAGCCATGAAAACGCGTAGCAAAACCACCGACCATTATATAGCTAACATTATGATAATTGAGCTGTTTCCAAAAACGAAGCAATTCTTCGTCAAGCATATCCATAACCTAATTATTTTTTATGGGTTATTTTGGCACGCTTATACAACATATTGGTACGCAGCATTGATGTAAACAGTTTAAATTTCTCCATGTCAGGCCTGAAAATATCCCTGTGCAGCCGTTCTGCTTCTGATTCGATGGAAGCAGGAGCCTGGTCAGTACGTTTTAAAGATTCTTCCTGTAGCAATACCATAATAGCGAGATTTAATGCAAGTTAAGAAAATTATAATAATTGGAAAAGCTCAACAAAAAAGGGCTCTTTCGAAGCCCTTTTAGTTTTTGGATTTATAATTAAAGTTGCATTTCAATATCCGGTTTAGATACATCGGTAAGGGCTACTTTGCCTCTTTCCTTTCTTAGTATCCGGTTAAAAAGTGAGATCTCCCTGTCAAACAAAAAGCGGAAGAAAAGCTTGGTCCATGATTTATGAAAGTATAAGGTATCATAATATTCAGGCGCAGTTTTTTTAATCTCCGGCAGTTTGTTCCATGGGATAGACGGAAAGTCATGGTGCTCATTATGGAAGCCTACGTTAAACGCTACCGCGTTAAAGTTGCCGTAATAGCTATAAGTTTCTTGCTCAACACTGTGGGTTAAATAATGCTCTTGTACCCAGCGCGCGCCCAATGGGTGCAGCCCTACCGAAAAAGAAAAGCTTAATAATAAAAAAGCAACAGCGTGCCAGCCCATAAAATAAGCTATAGCAGTAGTAAATGCAATTTGTACCAGTATATTTAATACAATCCATATATCAAAAGTTTGTATCTCTCTTAATCTTGATAAGCGGAATATCTGGAATATTGGATAAAACAATAACCATATAGCTTTGCCCAAAAATGAATTGTTGATCATTTTAGCCTCCCATTTATTAGGCAGATCGGCATCCAACTCATGCACACCCTGAAAAGAGTGGTGCTTAATATGATAGCGTTCAAATGATATGGAGCTTGGGAATATTTGCGGCATATTGGCCAAAATACCAGCCCAGCGATTGGCCGAACGGCTTTTGAATAATAGCTGGTGTGCACATTCATGGATCATTACAAATAAAGCATGGTCGGCAAAGGCACCTATTACATAGGCGGCGCCAAAAATCCACCACCAGTTTTGATCGCGCAGAAGCCATGCTAAAACGATTTGAAGCGAAACCAAGCCTATAATGGCGAAAATAGTATTCGGATTTTTGCCTATTAAGTTTCTTAAGTTTGGGAATTGTTTTAAAATTTGTTTGGTACGCGTGCGGTGAGGTTCAGAAACCTGTGAATAAACGAAATCGTTTTTTTTTGCCATAAACTTTTTTGTAGATCAATAAATCTAATTAGAATAGGGGTTTTATAAACTATTTAACGTAATATTTAAATAGCTTATTCCCCAATAATAAATATATTTTTTTAAAAAACCTTGTATTATTTACTGTTGCTTGTAAACCAGCACTTTAAATGTATTAGGCACGGTTTTACGGGTTCCGCCTTCAAATGAAGCCGCACTCAGGTATATTTTATGTGTTTTAGTATCCAATGCCAGTGTTTTTGCACGGTTCTGTGTTTTTAAAGTCTGGGTTACCGAATACTTATCAGCAGATTCCTGTTTAATGATCGTGGTAGTACCATCACCATTTGAGCAAAAGATCAATTTAGTTGCCGGGTCATAAGCTACGGCATCAACACCAGCGCCAATTGGAACCGTAGCAATTACTTTGCCCGTGGTGATATTCACCACTTCCATCGCTTTGTTTTCGCGGCATACCGAGAACGTACGATGGTTGGTTTCATCCAATGCGATACCAGTAGGGCCGCCACCGGGTGCTAACGGGTAGTTTTCAATCACTTTTAATGCTTTGGCATCAATTACGTTCAGGCTGTTTTTATCTTCCAGGTTATTATATATTAAACCTTTACCGTCAGA
>DASWOZ010000392.1:0-8244 GCA_036398535.1 Mucilaginibacter sp.
AGCATTCTTAGCTCAGTTTATAATTTCCCGTTTAAGGGTGGGGTAGGATGAAATTACTGACAAATCACAGTCACCAACAAACAAGCTCATTATTCTGATATTTGAATTATCGGGTTATACCTCTCCCTGTATATATAAACAAGGGATTTAGGAGGCACTGACAAATCATTGTCACCAACAAATCAATCAAATCTCACGATCTTTGAATTATGCCAATCAGCATAGTTGAATTGATCGGATTGAAGCACTGACAAATCACTGTCACCGCCTAATCAAAACGTACTACCGATATTTGTATATATCAATTCTCTTAGGGTTAAGTAAACGTCTTTACTAACCAATTCTAAAAATCTTTCGGCCTTACCGAATTGCGGACTTTTCGGCTAATTTTCAATAACAAATCTAATATCTCAAATCTAAAACATGAGTTACAAAATCTATTTATACGATACCGATCAGGACTGCATAGGTTCCGGCAGTTTATCATCATCTTATGTACAATGGCAATTAGAAGCGGCTGCCGGGCAGGATGTAGAAGTTCACATAAGTTCTGCAGGTGGAAGTGCCTTTGATGCCATAGCAATTTATGACTTGTTAAAAAAATACATGGGGAATGTCACTACTTATATTGATGCACTGGCAGCTTCCGCAGCATCTATAGTGGCTATGGGTGGCAAAACAATAGTGATGTCCAAATATGCTCTTTTAATGATCCACAAACCAATGGTTGATACTGGCGGAAACTCTGATGAATTATTGAAGGATGTGCAAATGCTAAATGTAGTACAATCACGCCTGGCACAAATTTATATGGACAAAACCGGGTTGGATATGGTCAACATAAATAGCCTTATCAATTCCGTTACCTGGCTCACAGCAGACCAGGCGCTCGACCTTGGTTTTATAGATCAGGTTGAAGATTACAATGCCAATATCACCAATAAAACACTTATTAAAAATTATACCAGTGCGGCCCCTGCTGCTTATCAAAGATGTATTAACAAAATCTTAAACATAAATAACAACATGAACATTGAAAACAAAGAATTGATCGAAAAAACCACATCGGTACTCGACAAAATTATGAACTTCTTTAAAAAAGTAGTGAACAAGCAAACCATTACCGATAAAGGCACACTGCATCATGCTGGCGAAATGGATGAAGGTACCGAAGTTTACCAGGATGAAGACATGACAACCCCCGCTATTTCTGATACTTACACAACAGCATCCGGCAAAAAAATAGCCGTTAAAAGTGGACAAGTGCAAGCAATTGATTCACCAGATACTGATCCTGACGCAAATGATGATGACGACGATGATATGCCCGAAGACAAATTCAAAACATTAAAAAAATCATCCGACGTTCAAAACCGCCTGCAAAAAGTAAAAGCAAAACTGCATGCGCAAAACGCTTTACTTAACGAGGCAAAAGCTGCTCTGCAGGAAGCAAACTCCCAACTTAAAAAACACGGACCGAAGTAAAAAATGAAATCAAATCCGACTTTACCCCTACCGGTTCCAAACGCAGCAATAAAGCCAGATCAGAATCCATCCCTTTTTTCGCTCCGCAAACAACTTTAGCACAAAATGCAGTCAAAAAAGCAATATCAAAGTAGATAACCGCCAGGTAATCCTGATACTAAATGCTTTGCTGCTTAATACCCAATCACTAATTCAATCACTCACTAATTCAATAATTAAATTAATAAATGGCTCAATTTACATTTACAAACAATACCTATGCCGGCGAAGCGCTGGCGGGGTTTATGGCTAGCACCCTGCTGGAGGCCGATTCGGTTAAACGCGGACTGCTAACTGTAATTAATGACGTCAAATCACGCAAGGTAATCCTTGATGTAGACGACGATGTAGTACTGCAAGACCCTTCGGGCATATTTACTGATCAGGGCACAACTGCAGCGCAAAACGAAAGCTACCTTGATCCGGTAGTGTATGAATTCATGAAGCAGGAGCAATGGGATAAATTAATCCAGTCATGGGAGGCTCAGAGTTTAAAGCCCGGGGCGTTTTTGGATTACGAAGGCGTTGTCGATCTGTCTGATTTTATGGTTCAGCGATATTTAACTAAAATCCAAATAGCTAACGAACGTTTATACTGGTTAGGTAAATCTGCTACAAAAGAAGCTGCTTTTACAGCAGCGTTCCCCGGCCTGTTACCAACAATCGCATCAGCATCCGGTATATATAAAGTAGGTTTAGGTAAGCCGGCAACATCCATGGCCGCAACTGCAATTGATGCATCAGGTATCGTAACTGTATCAGATACTTCTACATTGTCAGATGGCGATGTGGTAACCATTACTTCAGTAACCGGTACAAGTAAGGATACAACCAATGGTACAACCGGCGCGCCAAATGTGCAAGGTCAATCCTATTTCATACAAATTGCCAGTTCAACTACTTTTAAACTGATACGTAATTATAATGAAGTTAATACACGTAAACCCGCGACTTTTTCGGGCACATCTACTGCAGCAACCGTTAGCTATATAAACGCAAGCAATGTATTAAGCGTATTAACATCTGTATATGCTCAACTTGATCCTGCAGACCGCAGTCAGGACGATTTTAATTTACAAATACCGTTGCATGTTGGCTATGCTTACGCACAGGCTCAGGCAAATAAAGCGGTAAACGTGTTAAACGCTTTTACCGACACCAAAAAAATGGATTACTTAGGTGTACCGTTGCAATTAATGAATCATTGGCAGGCAAATACCATATTGGGTGCACGTTCTTCTAATCTTTTCCTTGGAGTTGATCTTTTAGGTGATGCCTCTGAACTATCAACAGTTTACATGAAACCTTATACTAATGATAACATTGTACGCATGAAAGCACGTATGAAAGCTGCTGTTAACTACAAATTTGCCAACGAGATATTCTATCTAAGCGCTTAATCAATTAGTGCAACTCACTAATTCACTCAACCATTAATTCAATAATTAAAAATTCATGTCAATTTATAATAAAATAAACGCAGGCTTTAGTCTGGGTACAGACGAACCTGTTACCGCTGGGATTGAAGATGTTGTATACATCTTTAATCAGGATGATATAACACTAACTTATGATCCAACCAACCCATTAATTGTTACCGGCCTTACTGCGGTCAGTGCTGCGAAAGTTTACAAATTTGAGGGTACTAATAATAGTTTTAATACTTCTTCAAAATTAGCAAAAACATCTGTTGGGCCACGTTATACCGAAGAGGTTGATTTTAACATCGCCGGTTTTTCAGTAGAGATTAAAGCACAATTAATGGCCATGGGCTATGGCAGAGTGTGCGCTATAGCCGTAAACAATTACAAGTCCAGCAATTCGGCAGTCGAATTATTCGGAGCAGTAAACGGCCTCATTTTAACCGATGCAGAACGTAGCGCAGCCGACGAAACTATGGACGGAGGTTACAAATTAAAACTAACCAATCCCGACAAATTACGAGAGCCATATCCGCCACGTGCCATATCTATCCCACCTGCAAGTGGTACGGCAACTTATGCAAGTACAATTGCAGCAATTGAGGCATTGGTAACAGCTTAGTTATTGTATAATTTATGGTCATTAGTAATCAAGGCTAATGACCATAATAAGATAACCAATAAAATCAATGACTTAATGATCATAATCTAATGACTAAAAAGAAATATATTCTGAAACCTGGTATCCACCAGTTTGCGCCTAATTCACCCGCAATTTATCACAATGATAATTTAAGTGATGAGGAATCTCAATGGTATTTAAATAAGTATCCGCACATAGCTGTATTATTCGAAAAGCTGCCAAACAATGAAATTGCCCTGGCAGTAAATGGCGGGTCATCTGAGATTAGCACAACTCAATCAGAGCCAAAACAATACACAGCCAAATCACAAAATAATGAAGACCTATCTACCACAAATTGAACGAAGAATATTAGTTAGGCCCAATCAAACCTTTGGCATCCTTAATTATGATCTGGACAATGCTTATCCGCAGCGTATGCTGGAATTGGTAGCAGCTTCACCTACCGCAAAAGATTGCTGGAATAAAAGGGCGAAATTCATTAGTGGAAACGGTTTTGAAGAAAAAGATTTAGGCAAAATGGTTATTAATGATAAAGGGCTAACCATAGCTAAGTTATTAAAAGCCATTGCCGCTGATAAAGCTTTGTTTACAGGTTTTGGTATCCACATAAATTATAATGCAAATCTTAAAATAGCATCTGTAAACTATGTAAAGTTTGAAGATATCCGCATGGGTGATACGGATTGCCCGGATACAGCAGATAAATACGCGCTTTATTCAGACTGGGGCCGCAAAACCTGGAAGAACATTATGCGAAGCAAGATCACTTTTCTGGATAAATACAATCCCGATCCGGAAGTGATCAAAGAACAGGTTGTTTTAGCTGGTGGGTGGGAAAATTACAATGGTCAATTATATTATTTCAATCCAGAAGTAGATGATTACCCCTTGATAGAGGCCGATTCTGTTTGGGAAGATTTTGAAACTGAAGCAGGCATAAAAATCTTTAATAACCGGGAAGTTACAACCGGCTTTTTACCGTCAACCATGCTCTTTATGCAGTCACGGCGCGAAGAGGCAGACAATACCAAGTCTGCAACAGGCGAGTTGAATATAAACATACCTTCGCAATTAGAAAAGGATCTTGGTGCTTTCCAGGGTGCCAAAAGCGCGCAAAAGATCATTGTTATTGAATACGAAGACGAAGCGGCGAAGCCTGAATTTCAGCCTTACTCCATTCAAAATAATGACAAACTATTTGAAACAACTGAAAAATCTGTCGAGGCGCGTATCATTAAAGGTTTCTCTATCCCAAAAGAATTAATCAATGCCGAAAAATCTTCTGGTTTAAGTAACGGAAGTGAAAAGAAAGAAGCGATACGCGAGTTCAATGATAATACCGCGCCCGATCGTTTAGAATTACAGGAAGCTTTTGCAGAAATATTCAATCATTTCTATACATCCATTAATCCATCAGGGAACTGGAATATTATACAAGTCCCAACCACGGTTGCCGATGATAATGCAGGAATAACTGCGGGTGCAAGCATTAATCAATTATTATTAGCCGACATGCCAACGGAAAACAAAATCGCTGTGCTAACTCATGCTTACGGTTTCAAGCCTGCCGAAGCAGAAGCAATGTGTCTATTGTAAATAGTTGATCAAATAATATTAAAAGCAAACAACATCTTATCAATTAACATTATGAATCAAATCTATCTGATAGACCAACCCACACTACAGCAATATGAAGATATTTCTGTAAATATAAAACCCGAACGCCTAAAAATATTCGTAAAAAAAGCGCAGGATCTGGATCTGAAACCATTTTTAGGGCATGCACTTTACTATGATTTTATCCAGCATTTTAGTGAAGACGGTGCTATAAATATAGATGCACCGCAACATTATAAAGATTTGTTTAATGGCAGCGAATATCTTGACAAACGCGGGCACATCGTATTGTATGAGGGTTTAGCTCCAACATTGGTGTATTTTACCTTCGCCCGTTTTATAGAGGCTGATGCCATTCATTATACTTCTACAGGCCCGGTAATAAAACATCATGATAATAGCGATCCGGTTTCACCACACGATATTATAAAATTGGTGCAGCAGCAACGTAGCGTAGCCAACGCACATGCCAATGAGATAGAAAAGTTTTTATGGGATAACCGTGCAGACTTCCCGTTATGGCAATACAACGGAAAAAACAAAAGTGCCCGGCAAGCAGGTCCTCGTATACGAAGCATCGATAAAAACGATTTCAACTATCCCGGTGATAGCTATAACCAAAATGATGTGTTTTTATTGATCAATGAAAGTTTAAATTAAAGCTAATGTCAGATAAAAAAATAACTGATTTACCTATAGCTTCTGCTATAAACCCTACAGATGTTTCAATATTGGTAAATGGCGGTGCTGATTATCAGTTTGCTTTTGCCGCATTATTGCAATTTATTGGTGAAAAATTAACTGTTGGTGCAAATATCACATTCGGTACCACCTTACCCCAAAACACTACTGGTAAAAATGGGGATGTTTTTATAAATATATCAACTGGTTCATTTGCACAAAAAACAGCTGGAACCTGGGCGATAGCTTATACGCCAATACCAGGTGGTTTAACCGATGGTACCGTACTATATGGCTTAGGAATGCCAGGTATATCAACAGGCAATAATAACGATACTTATATTAATACGGGTACCGGAGTATTTTATAAAAAATCTAATGGCACATGGAACCAGGTATTTTCTATGGAAACAGGTCCTGCGGGCCCTCCAGGAATCCCGGGTACAAATGGCAGGAACGGAACAAATGGCTTTAGTGTTTTAAATGGCACCACAATCCCATCCAATCTATATACAGGTATCGATGGTGATTTTTATATCAATACTAATAATTATAACCTGTATGGCCCTAAAACGGCTGGCAACTGGGGTAATGGAATAATATTAACAGGTATCGCAGGGCCAGTCGGTGAAACAGGCCCAAAAGGAGACAAAGGAGATACGGGCGATGCTGGACCTACCGGCCCTGCAGGTGTAATTGGATTAACAGGCGCTACTGGTGCCACTGGCCCGCAAGGCCCTACGGGTGCTACAGGTGCCACCGGCCCGCAAGGTGATATAGGCCCGCAAGGAAACCCCGGCGCAAATGGCGAAATAATAGTTGCAGGTGCAGAAGTATTAAATGGCACGGTTGATCCAACTACTGATGGTCTTGATGGTGATTTTTATATAAATACCACTGATCGAACTTTATGGGGGCCAAAAGCTTTAGGAACCTGGCCGTCAAGTGGTGTAATCCTTACTGGTCCAACTGGGCCGACAGGACCTAAAGGTGACAAAGGTGATATAGGTGAAATCGGCCCTACTGGTGCGACAGGCCCCACAGGTGCTACTGGTGCAACAGGCCCTCAGGGTGAAACTGGACTGACAGGTGCAATAGGGCTGACAGGACCTAAAGGTAACAAGGGAGATAAGGGTGATGACGGAAACACGGGTCCTGCCGGGCCACAAGGTGACGACGGTCCTCCTGGCAGCAGTATTTTAGCAAGTGGGTCTATGTATTTAGGAGATGCCGATCCAAACCATTCTGATGACGGTCCGGGCGGTACCTGGACAATTCCATTAGGGATTGAATTACCCCAGGATCTTGATTATATCGTATTGTTTTCTGTACTATCTGCAAGTACAGATCCTAATAATGATATGTATCATAATGTGATTGTAAGAAATCAAATGTATAATGAATTTGAACTCTACTTTAGAGAAGCAAGAGCCACGATTCAGGATGTCACAGTTAAGTGGATAG
Source organism: Mucilaginibacter sp. (assembly GCA_036398535.1). Taxonomy (GTDB): domain Bacteria; phylum Bacteroidota; class Bacteroidia; order Sphingobacteriales; family Sphingobacteriaceae; genus Mucilaginibacter. The sequence continues at coordinate 7,354 of DASWOZ010000392.1, forward strand.
CCATTGAAGCTGTAGGAGGGAGTTTTGGAGGCGTTACCGGTCCGCAAGGCGAACCTGGTGCACCAGGCCCGCCAGGTCCTGTCGGTGCAACCGGCCCCAAAGGAGATACCGGCGATGCGGGTCCGACAGGCCCAACCGGAGCCACCGGAGCTGATGGCTCTAAAAAAATATCATATAATTTTTATCAAACAACATTATAGTAATGGATGCTTTATCAAATCAAAACTCTTTCGCCACACTTACTGGCACATATCCTGCAATTAAACTGGCTTCCGGCTTAACCATAAATACAGATACATTAATAGTAACTGGTGCAAGCCATGCTAGCATCGTAATGGATGTATTATTTAGAAGCCTGGAAACAACGGCCAGGAATTTCGATATAATAATCTGTGCCACTGGCTCAAATTCAACTTCCGAAAATAATCGAGCTCAAATATCAGTCCCAGCAAATTCGGGTAACAATGGGTCGGCAGCACTGGCTTCATTGGCGGCTTTAATGCCTACCTTATTTGATTTAGATCTGGCTGGCAACAGAGCTTTAACATTAGAGAATGGTATATCCATCTATGTCAGAAATAAAGCCGCGCTTACAGCAGATATTTATGTAACTGTTAAACTAAGGAGCTTTTAAATTACATTAATAATTGAATTTCAATATATTATAAAATATTAATACCATGACATCTGTATCAACAACTCCCTTTAATTTAACTATGTTACGTAAGTATAATGTATGGTATTCTATAAAAGACGGTAATTGGAATGATCCATCCGTATGGATGAGTAATGGACGCAAAAAACACGCATATCCACAACCTGGAGATGACGTTTGTATAAACCATAATGTTACAGCTAATTTAGTATTTGCTTTTGTGGGTACTACATATG
>DASWOZ010000393.1:0-1957 GCA_036398535.1 Mucilaginibacter sp.
TCTGAAATTATAGCCGACACATCTCCTATCGCGAAGATATTTTCATAGCCTTTTACCCTGTTGATCTCATCCGTTTGGATACGTGAACCCCTGGCAATTGTAGCGGCAGGTATGCCCTGCGGCACCTCGCCCATTACACCTGCGGCCCAAAACACATTCCGGGTTTTGATCATCATACCATCATCAATTTTCAGCTCCAACCCATCATAGCTCTGCACGTGAACACTATTATAGATCATGACATCATTAGCCGATAAATATTGCTTCGCTTTTTTTGATGCCTCATCAGACATAGCGGCCAACAACCTGTCTTTACCTTCAATCAGGAAAACTTTCATATCCTGTTTGCTTAAACCATGATAATCTTTCATCAAAACAAGTTTGCGCATTTCGCCAAGCGCGCCAGATAGCTCTACGCCTGTGGGCCCTCCTCCTACAACTACAAAAGTCATTAACGCGGCTCTTTCTTCAATATTTGTTGCTACCGTAGCTTTTTCCAAATGCTGAAGAACAAGACCACGAAGGTTCAAAGCTTCGGGAACATTCTTCATCGGCATAGAAAAATGCTCAATCTCTTTATTACCAAAAAAGTTGGTATTTGAGCCTGTTGCAACCACCAGGTAATCATAATGAATATCACCAATATTGGTGGTTACCGTATTACTTTCGGGATTAATCTGTTTTACATAAGCCAGGTGAAAGCTAAAATTATCCTGATATGTAAATATTCGACGTATAGGGAAAGCAATGGAATCTGCGGCTATTGCCCCCATAGCTACCTGGTAAAGTAACGGCTGAAAAGTGTGATAGTTATGTTTATCAAGCATCAGTATATCAACCGGCGCTTTCTTTAATTTTTTAGCTAATTGTATTCCGGCAAACCCGCCTCCTATAATCACTACACGTGGCTTGGTCCTGCTATTTTGTTTGTTATCCATGTATGTTAATAATGCAATAAACTTAAGGCTAATTAGTATAATTTAATAACGTTAACAGTAAAGTCATCATAAATCAACATTAATGATGCCAAATTAATAGTGTACTATTAACACAACGTAATCTTTTTTCATGTCTTGGTGTAAAATTTCAATATAATTGAGCGTAATCTTTTCAATGCATGAATAGAAATGTTAATCATTTAATTAATTTAGCAACTATAATTTTAAGTAAAGCGCTATGCTACCCCTGCACATTATTAAAATAGGCGGAAATGTTATTGATAACTCTGAAAACCTGTATCATTTTTTAAAAGATTTTACAGCGTTAGATGGTTATAAGATACTGGTGCATGGAGGTGGCAAAGTTGCTACTCAACTTTCAGAAACCTTAGGAGTTGAAGCTAAATTGGTTGATGGCCGCCGCATAACGGATATTGAAACCTTAAGGGTGGTAACCATGGTATATGGCGGGTTGATCAATAAAAATATTGTTGCCCAATTACAGCGCTTTGGTAATAACGCCATAGGCCTTACGGGTGCAGATGGTAATTTTATCCGCACAAAGAAACGCCCGGTAAAAACAATTGATTATGGTTTTGTGGGCGATATTGACGAAAAATCAATTGATCCGGAAAGTATCAGCAAGTTAATGGCAGCCGGCTTTACGCCCGTTTTTTGTGCATTAACACACGATGGTGAAGGCCAGCTATTAAACACAAATGCCGATACAATTGCATCAGCTTTAGCCGTTGCCTTATCTAAACTGTACAGCACCACCCTTATTTATTGCTTTGAGAAAAAAGGTGTATTACAAGATATAAATGACGACGATTCGATCATCAGGGAATTGGACCCCGCGAGGTACGAAGAACTAAAAAAGAAACAGATCATCCACAGCGGCATGTTGCCAAAACTGGATAACGCTTTTACCGCCATAGCTTGCGGTGTTAAAGCAGTAGTTATAGGCCACTCTGATGACTTGGGCCAGTTAAAACAAAAACAGCCATTTGGCACACGTT
>DASWOZ010000394.1:0-4131 GCA_036398535.1 Mucilaginibacter sp.
GGCAGCACCTATTAAAACATAATTAAATACATGTATCCTTTGCTTACGGATTATCTCTGTTAAAAAAAGTGATATAAACGTAAGAGCGATGATCAATAAAGAATATTTACTGGTGCGGGTAGTTTTTTGATACTGGTCAACCGGAAGGCGTAGCTTTAAACCAAAAGTTGCCAACTCATTTTTCTTTGGATTTTTTAGCAGGTTATAATCGCCTGTCCATTGTTGCGGAAATGGCCTGTTATAATATAACATGCGCCATTTGGCAAAAAAGCCATTTTTATCAACTTTGCGCTCATCGGGCAGGTATCGTCCGCCAAAACTTGGTGTGCTCCAGTCGCCTTTAACTTCAACAGCTGTTGTTTTACCTAAATGCAAAAAGTTTAGGTCTTCGCTTCCTTTTAAATCCAGCGTGTAATTAAATGGAATTTCATCATTTATTAATGCTGATAAATTGACCGTAGCTTGTAACCCATTTTCAAATACGGCATCATTGCTAAATGCTGGTTCGGCTGTTGGGGTCTGATTTGCAATCTTTACAACCGGGTTTGTTTTCAATCCTTTCAGATCTGATAAACTAAACATCATTTTGGCTTTATCCGGAAACAACTGATCCGCATTAATAGAAAGCGCATTCAAATCCGCTTTTGTAAAATTACCCGATACTTCAACCTTCGTATTATAAACCGGCACATCAAATATGCCGCGGTGCAAAACCTGTGTAACAAGTACAGCTTTAATATGCAGGTTATCTGGCAATATATATAAGTTTTCTATGATGTCTTTACTGATTTCTTTATTCGCAGTATCTAAATATTTTAAATGTTTTTTGTAGGGTATAATTAAAACCGGGCCCGCTACTAACTGGCTTCCCGACCATTTGTCTGATACATCTTTCATCATTTCTGTCTGTCTGGCTGCCCGTTCATTAATCAGACTATTAACTAATGACGATGGAATAAGCAGCACCAGTACAAGCACGCCTATAAAAGCTAATTTAACGGTCACCGACTCCTTGAGCCAGTCCATAACCCCTTTGGGGCCTTCATGTTGTTCTGTCATTTTTAATTTAAAAAGTACTTTGCATTTCAAAGTAATGGTGTAAAAAAATTATTTTCCTTTTTGTTGTTTAATTAACTGTTCAAGGGCATCTAAATGCAGCTTAAATGCTTGTTTCCCTTTTGTCGTTGCTTCGTAGTTAGTATTAGGTTTGCGACCCAAAAATGATTTATGAACCATAATATATTCTTCCTTTTCCAACCCTTTTAAATGCGATGCCAGGTTACCGTCGGTTACATCAAGCAATTCCTTCAGTGAATTAAAATCATACCGGTCATTAACTACCAGTATGCTCATGATCTGTAGCCTCAATCTGTTTTCAAAGGCCTTATCTAATTTTTCAAACGGGACTTTCACTTGCCGTATTTTAAATATACCACGCTGCCGTATATGACATGCAGCACACCAAACCCAATTGCCCAAAATAGCAAACCATATGTTGGCAAACAAGCGGCAATTAACCCCGCTAAAATTTCCGCTATTCCCAGATATCGTACATCGCTGTAGGTGAAGCTACTTGCACTGATTAAAGCAAGCCCGTAAAATATAAGCGACACCGGGGCTACAATATCATAATATCCTCGCGACAGCAAAATCAATATAAAAAAGCCACCAATTACTAATGGTGTAGCCAATTGAAATAATAATGTACGGCTTGTTCTATCCCATATGGGTTGACCGCTTTTTTTCGCTTTGCTTTTTGTTAAAATTAGTGCCGTTATTAAAGCTGCCAACATTACTACTACAGCAATGCCTACTAACAAACTGATATTAACTTCGCTACCTGTCGAACTGCCATATAGCATAAAATAGGCGGCAGCCGAACCCGCCAAAGCGTACACACCTGCCAGTATGCCTGTTAAACCGCTTAGCGATATAAATTTTGAGGATCGCTCCATCAAGCTGCGAATGGAACTTAACTCGTTTTGAATGTCTTTTTCTTCCACTTAAAAGTACTTTGTTATTCAAAGTAACAAATAATAATTGATGATTTCAAATTTTATTTTAATATCCCGTTTTAGGTATTCATGGCTGTAGCATTTAGCGGTTTGAAAATTTGCATACCTTTGCCTTAATGAGCAGAGGAAAAGCCAATAACCAACTTTTTGAGAACGTAACCATAATTGATATTGCCGAAGAAGGTAAAGGAGTAGGCAAAGCTGATGATTTTGTGCTGTTTGTAGAGAAAGCCATCCCCGGCGATGTGGCAGATGTACAGGTTTATCGCAGCAAAAAGAACTTTGCCGAGGCTAAGATCATCAATCTTAAAAAAGCCAGTGAACACCGTGTCGAGCCTTTCTGTGAGCATTTTGGCACCTGTGGCGGCTGTAAATGGCAGCATATGACCTATGCTGCTCAGCTTACCTTTAAACAAAAATCAGTAGCCGACGCGCTAAGCCGTCTGGCAAAAATTGAGGTTGACGGTATATTGCCCATTGTTGCTTCGCCTGCCGACAGATACTACCGTAATAAGTTGGAGTTTACCTTTAGCAATAAACGCTGGCTGTATGACGGCGAAAACCGTGACAACGAAGCGTTAGATATGAACGCGTTGGGCTTTCATATTCCCGGCCGCTTTGATAAGATATTGGATGTACACCACTGCTACCTGCAGGCCGATCCATCAAATGATATTCGTAACCGCTTAGATGTGTTTGCCAAAGACTACGGCATTACTTATTACGACTTGCGGGCACATACCGGGGCGTTAAGAAATCTGATTATCCGCACCTCGTCGACAGGTGAATTGATGGTAATTGTGGTATTTGCTTATCCCAATGAAGGTGATGTGGCTAAAGTGATGGCGTTTGTGCAAGCGGAGTTCCCGGCCATCACGTCATTATTGTATATTATTAACGAAAAGAAGAACGATACGATTTTTGATCAAGAGGTAACAGCCTGGAAAGGGCCAGAATATATACACGAAGAAATGCAGGGCATAAAATTCCGTATCGGCCCAAAATCATTTTATCAAACCAACAGCATACAAGCCCAGCGCCTGTACGAAATAGCCCGCGATTTTGCCGGTTTTACCGGTAACGAGCTGGTTTATGACCTTTATACCGGCGCCGGAACCATAGCTAATTTTATAGCGGCGCATGTGCGCGAGGTTGTTGGGGTTGAATATGTACCCAGCGCAATTGAAGATGCGAAGATTAACAGCGCCATCAACCACATTACCAATACTAAATTTTATGCAGGTGATATGAAGGATGTGTTATCGGCAGATTTTGTAGCCGAACATGGTAAGCCGGATGTGATCATCACCGACCCGCCCCGTGCAGGTATGCACCCGGATGTAGTAAACCGCCTGATGGAAATTGAAGCCGGAAAAATAGTTTATGTAAGCTGTAATGCCGCCACCCAGGCACGGGATATGTTGGTACTAAAAGAAAAATATGATACAGCAAAAATTCAACCCGTAGATATGTTTCCGCATACACAGCATGTGGAGAATGTTATTTTATTGGTGCTTAGGAAATAAATTATCAATTTTGCAGCGGATTGTCTGATCCCGGATTTTAGGATTAATGAATTAACAGAATTCAAAAAATTCTACTAATTTGTTTAATTCGGGGTCAGACAAAAACAGACCAGATTATGAACCCGGAAGAACTGCTTAACACCCCCAGTGAACCTAACCAACCCGCGGCCGAAAGTCCGTTGATAAGTTTGGAACGCGACCTGAAAATATTTGACGACTCCATCCGCGAGGTAGCTACCGAGATCATGATGGAAGGATTATCCAACTACCCGATCTTCATCGCCCACCAGCACGAATTGCAGTTAGGGGAGGTGATTCTGGACAGGCATGACCTCAATTCTGCCTGGTCCATCCATGCATCAACTTTAGAAGAGTTTTTGGAGCGGGGTGTCATTAAAAAAGAATTGCGTGAGCGCTTTATTGATACCTATAAAAATCCCAATAAATTCATCTGTGTGTTTGTGGTTACACCCGAGGGTGCAAATTTTGTGTTTGTACCGTATCAATAACACCATTGTATGTTATTTCTAACGAGAGAGAGAAATCTTAAATGCTTTGCAATGTGTTCATACTTGTGTTGTATAAGATTT
>DASWOZ010000395.1:0-6804 GCA_036398535.1 Mucilaginibacter sp.
TACTTTACACGGTTGCCCCGAAACCGGTGTAGACCTTACAGCAGCAACTGTAACTACTGGCAGTGACCCCGACCTAAGTTTAAGTTATTTTACAGATCCGGTTACGTTAGCTTATTTATATACACCTAAAAAAATTCTTACATCAGGTGTTTACTATATAAGGGCTGTAAACTCAGAAGGGTGTATGAACATACTCCCTGTAAGCGTCATTATTAGTGAACCAACAGTAACCATTACAGATCCATCACCAGTCCAGTACCCTGCTAAAGTTGATTTATCTACTGCGTTTACCCCGGTAGCAGGTTTGAGCTATTCCTATTATAGTGATGCTGCAGGTAGCAATCAAATAGATAAAAAAGTAAGTATAACAGGTATCTACTATGTTAAGGTTACGGATAATACGCCTTGTTCCACTTTATCACCTGTTCATGTAGTGATAACCCCGCCGCCTCCCTATACGGTTACAGCCCCTAATACATTTACGCCTAATAATGATGGTATAAATGATCATTTTTTCTTGACTATAACCGGTTATGCCGTATTTGGAAACCTGAGAATATTTAACAGATATGGCCAGTTATTATTTACAGCCAAATCTGCAAGCGAGTATTGGGATGGCAATTTTAATGGTAAAAATGTACCGGCAGGTACTTATTACTGGGTTTTTGAGGGTCAGGACGGTTATTATAACACCAAAATAAGCAAGGCTGCTTCAATTACATTATTAAGATAAATTCTAAATAAGATATATCGTTAGTAATAATCATTATTACCTGTACGTTTTGTACTTTTGTATCCGGAAAACGTGAGATAAACCCCGAATGAAAAAAAGTTCAATTTTTGGTCTGGTTGTAATTGCAATAGCTATTGCGGTTATTATAAGTGTATATTCAAATTCAAGTACTTACGGCTCATTTAATGATGCCCAAAAAACCAGCAGCCAGCTACATGTGGTGGGCCATCTGGATAAACAAAAACAATTATTTTATGATGCTACTAAAGACGCCAACTATTTTTCATTTTATATGAAAGATAATAGGGGCGAAGAATGTAAGGTAGTATTTACCGGTACAAAACCGCAGGATTTTGAGCGATCAGAACAAATTGTATTAACCGGGCAAATGGTGGGTAAAGAGTTTAGGGCATCAAAAATTTTGATGAAATGCCCTTCAAAATATACCCAGGATAAAGTAGAAATTACAGAGGCCAAAGCTAAAGAGGCCAGCATATAACCTAACTATTTTTAATGGATACAGCTTTTAATGGCGAGCACCTTTTACCGGGTCACCTGGGCCAGTTCTTTATCGTATTGGCATTTGGATCGGCCTTACTATCTTTTATAAGTTATTACTTTGCTACCACCAGCACCAATCCGTCCGATAGGTCATGGCTTAATCTTGCCCGGATAAGTTTTTACGCCAATACGGCTTCTGTTATTGGTATTGGCGTTTGCCTTTTCTATATCATTTTCAGTCATCTGTTTGAGTATTATTACGCGTGGGAGCATTCTTCCAGGGCGTTACCGGTATACTACATTGTTTCCTGCTTTTGGGAAGGCCAGGAGGGTAGCTTTTGGTTATGGGCCTTTTGGCAGGCAGTTTTAGGTAATGTATTAGTTTGGAAAGCCAAATCATGGGAAAAACCGGTAATGACCGTAGTAATGCTGGCACAAACCCTGTTAGCTTCCATGCTGCTGGGTGTAGAAATATTTGGCCAGCGTATTGGTACTTCGCCATTCATTTTATTGCGCGAGGCGCTGAACTTAAAAGAGTCCACACCCATATTCAATACCAACCCTGAGTATTACAAAAACTACTTAACTTATATAAAAGATGGTAACGGGCTAAATCCATTACTGCAAAACTATTGGATGGTTATACACCCGCCAACCTTATGTTTGGGTTTTGCATCTATGGTGGTGCCGTTTGCTTACGCTATTGCCGGTTTATGGCAAAAACGTTATAAAGAGTGGATACAGCCAGCTATCTCCTATTCGCTTTTCGCGGTTATGGTGCTGGGTACAGGTATTATTATGGGCTCGTTTTGGGCCTATGAGTCGCTTACCTTTGGTGGCTTTTGGGCATGGGACCCGGTAGAGAATGCATCGCTTATTCCCTGGTTGGTGCTGGTTGGCGCGTTACACGTCATGATCGTATTTAAAAATACAGGTCATTCCTACATCACCGCTACTATTTTGGTATTGACCAGCTTTATACTGGTGCTGTATGCATCATTCCTTACTCGTAGCGGTATTTTAGGCGAAAGCTCTGTACACGCGTTTACGGATGCCGGTATGTTTTGGCATTTGGTAGCAGACGTAGTACTGTTTCTTACCCTGTCTATTGTATTATTAGTTATCAGATGGAAAGAGTTACCATCTACCAAAAAAGACGAGGAAACTTATTCGCGCGAGTTCTGGATGTTTGTGGGGTCTATCTTTTTGGCTCTGTCCTGCTTTCACCTGGTTATAGTAACTTCCATCCCGGTTTGGAATGCCATGTTTGGTACTAAATTGGCGCCTCCGGCTGATCCGGTTAAACATTACAATATTATACAGGCATCATTTGCAGTTGTCGTAACCTTTTTAACGGGCTTCACACAGTTCTTGAAATATAAAAAGACAGACCTTACCCGTTTTTTTATTACCACAATAATCTACCTGGCTTTTGCAGCATTAATAACCGCGTTGGTGGTATATGTGACTGGTGTATATAAAATGCATTTTGTGTTCATCCTCATTATGGTGGGCGCTATTTATTCTATTTTAGCCAATGCTAAAGTATTTGCCGAAGCGGTAAAAGGGAAAGTAAAGCTGGCAGGATCGGCAGTGGCGCATATTGGTTTTGGTTTAATTATGGTAGGAGCGTTGATTTCTGCCGGAACCAGCAAAGTAATCTCTGAAAATACCACGGGCGAGCAATTTAATGCTGATTTTGTGGCTGCTAAAAATGACCCGCGCGAAAATATTATTATGTACCGGAATACACCTGTACAAATGGGGAAATATCTGGTAACTTATATTGGCGATTCTATATCATCTCCTAATCATTACTTTAAGGTAGACTATAAAGTTATTGACCCTAATGGCAAAATAAAAGAAGAGTTTGTGCTAAAACCTAATGCACAGGCCAACCGAAAAATGGGTTTGGTTTCATCGCCGGATACTAAACATTATTTGCTGAGTGATTTGTATACGCATGTCAACATGTCAAACGCTATAACCTTTGATGAGGATGCACAGGCAGCGGGGCATGATGAAGCCGACGACGATAAGAAATATGAAGCACCGGTAGTATATGAGGTGGCCCCGGGCGATACCATTCCGTTTAGAGAAGGCTATGTGCTTTTAAAAAGTATACATAAGGTTGACCATATTCAAAATATACCTATTGAAAAAGGTGATGTAGCCATTGGTGCGCAATTGCAGGTAGTATCGCACGGCAAAATTTATGAAGCAGAACCTGTTTACATGATAAAAAATAGCAGCGCTTTTGATTTTGCCCGCAAGGTAGATGAAGCCGGATTAAAGTTCCGTTTTTCAAAAGTGATACCTAACAAAAACAAGATAGAAATCACCCTTTATCAGCAACCGCAAAGCCAGCGTAAATGGATCGTAATGCGTGCCATACAGTTTCCGTACATAAACTTCTTATGGTCGGGCACCATTATTATGGTTATTGGTATATTGCTGTCTATATTCAGGCGAAATAAGGAATTAAAGACAGTTTAATTTAATTAAAATATGCCATTGCGAGGAGTGTGGGCGGCTGGTGTTAGGCGCGACGAAGTAATCTCGTCGTAAGTTTCATGAAGCAACGAGATTGTCTTGTCTTTAACCTGTTGCCAATGCTTACTTCCCGCAATGACATGATGTAAAAAAAACAATGCGTATCACCATCATCGGTTCGGGCAATGTGGCTACACACCTGGCTGCGGCATTTAAAAACGCGGGGCATGCCATTGTACAGGTATATAGCCGCAACATGCAGAATGCGGCCTTATTGGCTTACCATGTAAAAGCCGAAGCTATTGATGATTTTGATCATATAAATACAGAAACAGATCTTTTTGTTATAGCTGTTAAAGATGACGCGATTGGTTTAGTTGCCGAGCAATTAGCACCATATCAAAAGCTGATGGTACACACCTCCGGTGCTACTGATTTGTATGTTTTATTAGCATTTAGTGACAATGTGGGTGTTTTTTACCCCTTACAAACCTTTAGCAAAGTAAAAGAAGTTGATTTTTTACAGGTGCCGCTTTGCATTGAAGGGGCTGATGAAACAATTACCAAGCATCTAACCCAGCTTGCACAAACTATTAGTAATAACGTTTATCAAATTGATTCTGTAAGACGAAAAACATTGCATTTAGCGGCAGTTTTCGCATGCAATTTCCCCAATTACTTGTACGCTATTGCGCAACAGCTTTTGGAGCAGCAAAATATGGATTTTGCTATGTTGCGTCCGCTTATTTTAGAAACAGCCCAAAAGGTACAATCACTGCTGCCCAACCAGGTACAAACGGGGCCCGCCGTACGAAATGATGAAAAAACTATGGCTTTTCACTTGCAATTACTCCAAAGCCAGCCCGAATTGCAGCAGATATACCAATTATTAAGTCAGGGTATTATCAAATTGGATATTCCTCAACGCGGGGATAACTAATTTTATTACTTTTGGGCAAATGAATATTTTTAATGTAAAGATCAACTTTGAGGAAAAAGGGCAGGAAGCCATTGAACTGCCTATAGCCGAAGGAGAATCTGTATTGGATGTATGCCTGGAGAATGGCATAGAATTGCAGCATAACTGCGGCGGTGTTTGCGGTTGCAGTACCTGCCATATATATATAAACAGGGGTATGGATAATATCCAGGAAATTTCTGATAAGGAAGAGGATTTTATTGACAGGGCGGTTAATCCTCGTATCACTTCACGGTTAGGTTGCCAATGTATCATGATTGATGGTGATATTGAAATTACTATACCTGATCAATCACAATTTTTAGGGCATTAATAAGGGTTGTACGTATGATATTTAAGTCATACGTGAAGACAACAAACGTTATTCAACGTACAACGTATAATATAAAAAAATGACAGATAACAAGTTCGCTTTACCTATTCACTGGAATGACCACGAAGACATTGCAATGTCGCTTTATGAAAAATTTGGCGATGAATATGGTGAATCAAAAATATACCGGGTTCGTTTTACCGATTTATTAGAATGGGTACTTGAGCTGCCTAATTTTGCAGGCACCCGTGAAGAATCGAACGAAGGGCATCTGGAGCAAATTCAATCTGCCTGGGTTTATGAATGGCGTGATAACCAATAATAGTTTTGAATTGTCAGTGTTGCAATTAATCGGTATAATTCAATAATCTCAATGGAATCCTTTCTATCCAAACTTAAAGATATAACCACTTTCATTTTTGATGTGGACGGCGTGTTAACCGACGGTTCTGTTTTTGTAACAGAGAATGGCGAGCAAAGCCGCGCATTTAATATTAAAGATGGATATGCTTTGCAGTTAGCCGTAAAATGCGGTTACAATGTGTGTGCCATATCAGGCAGCCGTTCAAAAACAGCTATCTATCGTTTAAACAGTCTGGGGGTTACCGATGTGTTTTTAGGGGCACAAATAAAAGCGGATAAATTTAAAATATACCTGGAGAGTAAAAGTATACTGGCTGCCAATGTGCTGTACATGGGCGACGATATTCCTGATTTGGGCGTAATGAAGCTGGCAGGCTTGCCTGTTTGCCCGGCCGATGCGGTTGAAGAAATAAAAGCGGTGAGCGCCTATATTTCACCATACTCAGGTGGCAAAGGCGCTGCACGTGATATTATTGAGAAAGTGCTGAAGGTACAGAGTAAGTGGATGAGCGAAGAATCTTATAGTTGGTAAGTAAATTATAGTTCAGCTATTAATTCTATCGGCCATTGCAATGAACTATAAACTATGAACCACAATATCCCCAAAATCATACTTGCTTCCAAATCTCCGCGCAGGCAGGAGTTGCTAAAGCTGATGGATCTGGATTTTCACATCGTTTTGAAAGAAGTAGATGAATCCTATCCTGAAGGATTAGCGCCTGAAGAGATTGCCGTATATATTGCCCGAAAAAAAGCCGAAGCGTTTGATGAAGTGGTTAGCAACGAGGTTGTACTTACGGCCGACACTATTGTAAGTATTGATGGGCATATATTAGGCAAACCCGAAACCCCCGAACATGCCATAAAGATGCTTAAAATGCTATCAGGTAAAGTTCATCAGGTAATTACAGGAGTTTGTTTATTTTACAAGCACCAATACCATAGCTTTTTTGATGTTTCTGATGTTTACTTCCGTCATTTAAGTGATGAGGAAATTAGAAATTATGTAAATAAATACCAACCCATGGACAAAGCGGGCTCATACGGTATACAAGAATGGGTAGGGTTAACAGGTATTGAAAAGATCAACGGCTCTTATACCAATGTAGTGGGCCTGCCTACTGAAAAGTTATATAGAGAATTAAAAAGTCTTATAAAGTAAAAAAAGCCTTATGAGGTTTTATAAAACCTCATAAGGCTGATAAGTACTCTCCCTGTTGAGAGTGTCCTCACGTCAACCAGACAATCGACTTTTATTTCATCTTATACGTATTATTTTTCCTGTTCACATCAGGTAATGAAGCGTCAGGGTCGGCAGTTATGCTTTCAACTTCGCTGGTGGTTGGGAATACATAGGTAACCGCCTTGTTATTGATCCAGCTTTCAACCGGAAATACCGCGCGTTGTTTACTGCCATCTTTT
>DASWOZ010000396.1:0-2206 GCA_036398535.1 Mucilaginibacter sp.
GACTGGGCAATGGTTGCAAATCTTCTTATCTTAGCATCTATCTGGTCACTTTCGTCCAATATTTTGGTATAAGCTACCGCTACCTTATCCTGTAATAAATTAACCTTTATCAGATCATTGCGATTAATGGAATCTGTTTTATGCCAAAGCCTGCCCACTTTTCTTCGCTGAAGGAAGAAGCTTCTTTTTAATGCACTATCCGCAGGGGCAGCTTTCAGTAATGTATCCTTGGTGAATAGTATAAGGTCATGTTGATTTTGAATCAGCTTGGTATAAATATCATCCAGGCTTGATTGCCAGTCATCCAAGCTACCCTGTATATGGTCTAAATTGTCCCTTAAAACAAATAAATAGCGTAATGTGCTTGACTTTTGCGTGTTGGTTTGTACCTGTATTTTATCAAGCCTTCGCGCCACGGTGGGTAATTGCTGCCCAATGTCAATAGTATCCAGTCCTTCGGCCAAAGTATTATTTAGCTGGTTAAAGGTAGTGGTATATTTTTCCAGCCTTTGTAACAGGCTGTTTACCGAAGTATCCGCTTTATTGAGTGATTGCAACACGGAGTCGCGTGATCGCCTTAATTTCCTTTCTGACTCTCGTTGATATTGTGGTTTTTTCTTTTTAGTCTGGGCATAACCAATATTCTCTAAAAAGGCAAGTGTCAGTATTAATAATAGGGCAACTTTTAATATTTTTTGCATTAGGAGGCATTTTAATTGTTATTCTTCATTACGTAAACAGAATGGCACTGTTTTGTAAATATTATTTCATCAACAGGCTCTCAACAGCCAGTCTGTACGAATCTAAACCGAAACCTGCAATTACACCTTTACAATTACGTGCCAGCATGGATGTATGCCTAAATTCTTCGCGTTTATATACGTTGGATATATGTACCTCAACAACAGGTGTGTTAATGCCGGCAATGGCATCGGCAATAGCAACAGAAGTATGGGTGTAAGCACCTGCATTTAATATAATACCGTCATAATTAAAACCAATTTCATGCAGTTTATTTATAATTTCGCCCTCAACATTACTTTGGTAATAGCTGATGGTCAAATTTGGATAACGGTTTTTCAACTCGGTTAAATAGCTTTCAAAGCCTGTATCACCGTAAATTGATTTTTCGCGTACGCCCAGCAAGTTTAAATTGGGGCCGTTAATAATTTGTATATTCATTAGTTCAAACTTAAATAAAAACCATTAAAACTAAAATCTATTGGATTGGCGGTCGGCAATAAAAGGTTTTCAAGCCTATCTAAAACTGGAAAAATCTCTTTCAGCTAATTCTATTGAGGCTTATAGCCGGGATATTGAAAAGTTATACCAGTTTGCCGAAACGCAAACCATTCCCATCAGTCCTGAACAAATTGTGCTTGCCGACCTGCGTTTGTTTATTAATTGGGTTAATGAGCTTGGGATGATTCCATCCTCGCAGGCCCGGATATTATCAGGCATTAAGGCGTTTTATAAATATTTGCTAATGGAGGATATGATAAAAAGTGATCCTTCAGAATTATTAGAATCGCCCAAAATACAACGCAAGCTGCCCGATACTTTAAGCTATCATGACATTAATAAATTGATTGATGTTATTGATCTGTCAAAACCCGAGGGCGCACGTAACAAAGCCATACTGGAAGTTTTATACGGCTGTGGTTTACGGGTATCTGAATTAACAGAGCTTAAGCTATCCAATCTATATTTGGATATTGAGTTTATAAAGGTGGTTGGCAAAGGAAGTAAAGAGCGCCTGGTTCCTATTGGAGGCTCGGCTATAAAGGCCCTAAAAATATGGATTGAACAGGTAAGGGTACATACATCTGTGAAAAAAGGCGAAGAGGATATGGTGTTTTTAAACCGCTTAGGAGGCAGGCTTAGCCGGGTTTATATTTTTATTATAATAAAGCAATTGGCAGAGATAACTGGCCTGAAAAAAACTATTAGTCCACATACTTTCAGGCATTCATTTGCCACACATTTGGTAGAAGGCGGTGCCGATTTGCGCGCCGTACAGGAAATGCTGGGCCATGAAAGTATTACCACTACAGAGATCTATACCCATTTGGACAGGGAGTTTTTAAAAGGAACTATTATCCAGTTTCATCCACGTAATTGATATTCAAAATTTATTGAAGCATTAGCCTATTAAAATTATAGATAATTAGCTAAATTAGTCGCTTAATAAACCATAAGGGCCACC
>DASWOZ010000397.1:0-3539 GCA_036398535.1 Mucilaginibacter sp.
CACCTGTAGCAAAGAAAATAGCTACGCCCTTGCTCCATGCCTGTGTAATATTTTTATAAACCGGATTTCGGGTTTTAAGATATTTATAATGCGAGATAGCCATAAACACCGGCATTACCATACCGATGCACGAGTAAATAATGTGAAAGCCTAAGGATAAGGCCATTTGTGACCGGGCCGCTATAAAATCATTCATGGTTTTGATGATAAATAGAATGTGTAAATATACCTGTATGGTTTATTATGAAATATTAAATAGCTAATGATTAATGCTATAAATATTGATTTTAAATAAATAATACTTGCCGGTGCTAATTATTCATACCCTAACTTTGTTGTTTTTTGGATTGCTATAGTCGGTTTGATGTAACCTTTATACACTAAACTTGTTGCGATGACTTATTACCATTAACTTAACAACTTCAATCTGCACCGCTTACATGAATGAAGAACAAACACGATTAAAAGATTCGAATTGGAAAAAATGGGGCCCTTACGTAAGTGACCGTCAATGGGGTACCGTCAGAGAAGATTACAGTGCTGGCGGGGATGCCTGGAACTATATAACACATGATATGGCCCGCAGCAAAACCTATCGCTGGGGAGAAGAAGGCATTGCCGGAATTTGTGATAATCAGCAAATATTATGTTTTGCCTTAGCCTTTTGGAACAAAAAAGATCCCATCCTGAAAGAACGCTATTTTGGTTTAAGCAATCCCGAAGGCAACCACGGCGAGGATGTAAAAGAGCTATATTATTACCTGGATAACACGCCTACGCACTCATATATGAAAATGTTGTACAAGTATCCTCAACAGGAGTTTCCATATATGGCATTGTTGAATGAAAATAAAAGAAGAACACATCACGACCCCGAATTTGAGATTATTGATACCGGAATATTTGACCAGGATAATTATTTTGATATTGTAGTTGAATATGCTAAAAATACCCCCGATGATATATTAATTAAGATCACTGTTAATAACCGTAGTTATCAGGATGCTGCTTTAAATGTGCTGCCTACTGTATGGTTTCGTAACAGATGGGGGTGGGGCCATGAAACCTATGTGCCGCATGTTTCATTATATTCACCTAACGTATTAAGTGTTTACCATAAAGATTTAGGTCAGCTTTGGTTAAAGACAGAAGGTAAAACTGAATTGTTATTTTGTGATAATGAAACCAATACCGGGCGTTTATATAATTATAATGATGGCAAGCTATTTCATAAGGATGGTATAAATGATTATATAACCAAGGGCGCTGATACGGTTAACCCTAAGAGCACCGGTACCAAAGCGGCTATTAATTATGATATAACAGTACCCGCAAAAAAAAGCACTACGTTGCGGTTAAGATTAACCGCTAATGCCAAAAATGGCTTTGATGATTTTGATGAAGTGTTTAATGCCCGTTTAACAGAAGCCAATATTTTTTATGCCGATATTCAGCAAAAGCAAACCGATACCGATAAAATAAGTGTACAGCGCCAGGCTTACGCGGGTATGCTGTGGAACAAACAGTTTTACCATTATAATATTCACCAATGGCTTAATGGCGATCCCGGCCTGCCACCTCCGCCTGCTCAGCGTTTAAACCAGCGTAATAACCAATGGGGGCACTTAAACACCAAGGATATTATATCCATGCCCGATAAATGGGAGTATCCGTGGTTTGCCGCCTGGGACCTGGCATTTCATAGCTTAGCGCTGGCCAATATTGATATAGCTTTTGCTAAAAACCAACTAATGCTGTTAGTACGTGACTGGTACATGCATCCTAACGGGCAGTTTCCGGCTTATGAATGGGAGTTTAATGATGCCAACCCGCCGGTACATGCCATGGCTGCCTGGAAAATTTATAACCAGGATAAAACGGCCAACAATGGTAAAGGCGATACTTACTTTTTAGAAAGGATATTTCATAAGCTGATGCTCAACTTTACCTGGTGGGTAAACCGCAAAGATGCATCGGGCAAGAATGTTTTTGAGGGCGGCTTTTTGGGGTTGGATAACATAGGCGTATTTGACCGTAACACTATATTGCCTATGGGCGAGCGTTTAGAACAGGTGGATGGTACCGGATGGATGGCCATGTACTCGCTAAATTTAATGCGCATCGCTGCCGAACTTGCTTTGTATAATAAAGCGTATAATGATATTGCCTCGAAGTTTTTTGAGCATTTTGTATACATATCAGGAGCTATGGCCAGCATGGGCGAAGATAACCAGGGCTTATGGGATGAAGAGGATGGCTTTTTTTATGATCAATTGCGTTTAAAAGATAACAGCACCGAAAAAATGAAGGTGCGAAGTATTGTTGGCCTGGTACCTTTATTTGCTATAGAAGTGCTGGACGATACCGATATAACCAGTAACCCCATATTTAAAGACCGGTTAAGATGGTTTGAAGAGAACCGGCCCGATCTGGCTTCGCTGGTATCACGCTGGAATGAGAAGGGAGCCAATGATAAGCATTTAATAAGCCTGCTGCGTGGTTACCGCATGAAATCGTTGTTGAAATATATGCTGGATGAAAATGAATTTTTAAGTCCGCATGGTATTCGTTCTGTATCCAAATATCATTTAAACAACCCTTATGATGTTAAAGTGAATGGTACAGAATTTAGTATGAAATATGTGCCCGCCGAAAGTGAAAGCAATTTATTTGGTGGTAACAGTAATTGGCGCGGGCCAATTTGGATGCCGATAAATTATATGATGATTGAAAGCCTGCACCGCTTTCACGAATATTATGGCGATAATTTTAAAATTGAATGCCCCACAGGGTCAGGTAATTTTATGAATTTGAAGGAAATTGGTGATGAGATCTTTACCCGTATCACCAAAATATTTTTGAAGGATGCCAACGGTAACCGGCCGGTATTTGGTAACTATACCAAAATTCAAACTGATGCTGAATTTAAAGATCATATATTATTCCATGAATATTTTGATGGTGATACAGGTAAAGGCTTAGGTGCTTCGCACCAAACCGGCTGGACAGGGTTAATTGTTAATTGCTTGTAATAGAATATAAACCATATTGTTGCGGGGAGCAAGCGTTGGCTAATGCGTAACAGCAACGCGACAATCCCGTCGCCTTGCCGTATGCGACGAAGTTGTTCGACTTGCTGCCGCTTATGCCCTTAAGGCTCCTCAATGACATCCGTGGTGAAGAATGGCATTGAAATTTTTTATAATTTACGCCGTTATATTACCTTTAAAAATTAAAGCATCTTAAATGAAATTCAATAAAATTATTGCTGCCTTATTATTAGCAGTGGGTACGTATACTGCGCATGCTCAAAACACCGATCAGCCGCAGCCTAATAAATATGATCAGCATAAAGTTTTTTCACCTTTGTTTTATCCCGAAAAAGGTAATGAATACAGAACAGCATCAGGTGCACCCGGCGCAAAATACTGGCAAAACCGTGCCGATTATAAACTGGATGTAACGCTTGATACTGCAAAGCACCGGGTTACCGGGTCATCAGTAATTACCTATACTAACAATAGCCCCGATGGATTAAA
>DASWOZ010000398.1:0-2421 GCA_036398535.1 Mucilaginibacter sp.
AATTCATCTAATGACGCTACAGCAAACTGGGGCGTGCCCATAAATACAATTCTCATATTGTTTTTGTGTTTTGTATCAAATTCAATTCTATGAAAAAAATGTTTTATAACAGCATAACTTTATTGATACAGCAAATATTTAAGCCGCATAGTTTTAAAGTTACTTAATGCAGGCTCCCAGCTATCGCGTATTTGTTTTTCGGTTTTACCCGCTTCAATTTGTTTTCTTAACTCGTCTGTACCGGCCAGTTTGGTAAAGTAATCATTAAAGAAGCCCGCCTTATTTGGAAAGTTTTTATACATATCTATCAGCCATGATAAATTGATTTTACCGGTAGCCCTTAAATTGCTGGTATTATAATTTTCGAGGTTAATGCCATAGCAAACTTTGTTTTTTTGAGGTGGGTCTTCACTCATGCCGGGAATGCTAACCGGGGTGAATGAAAATTTATATTTTCCTTGTAATGCCGGATGGCCAACTACTAAAAATGGTGTCATAGTACCACGCCCCAGGCTAAATGTTGTCCCTTCAAATAAACATACACTTGGATAAAGCAGTATAGATTGCGCCGTATTTAAGTTAGGCGACGGGTTTACCGGCAGTGTATAAGATGATGAATGTGTATAATTGGCTACTTTAATGATCTTTAGCTTGCATTGCACATGGTTTTTTAGCCATCCTTCGCCATTTATCATTTGCGCATACTCGCCTATGGTCATGCCATGAGTGATAGGTATGGGGTGCATACCCACAAACGAGCGGTAGTGTGTAGTATCTAATACCGGCCCGTCAACTGTGTAACCATTAGGATTTGGCCTGTCCAATATCATCAGTTCAATATTGTTCTCGGCACAGGCTTCCATTACATAGTGCAGGGTTGATATATAGGTATAAAAACGGGCGCCTACATCCTGTATGTCAAATATGATTAAATTTAGCCCCTGCAAATCGGCAGGTGTAGGTTTAAAGTGTTTACCGTAAATAGAAATTACCGGCAGGCCCGATTTTGGATCAACGCTGTCGTCCACAGTTGCGCCGTTACTGGCATTGCCCCTGAAGCCATGCTCGGGCCCGAATATTTTTTTTACAGTTATACCTAACTTCAAAAGGCTGTCAACACTTGCTGTAAGACGTGTGCCAATTACAGAAGTTTGATTGATAACCATCCCTATATTTTTTCCTTTAAGATAGTTAATATACAGCTTGGTCTGATCGGCCCCGGGGATTATTTTTTTATTACCGCCTGTGCCTAAATTACTTTGTGCAGCCGCACGATGAAGCATAATGCAGGCTATGGCGGTAACTATTAAAAAAAATCTCGTCCTGGTCATAAATAACAATGCCATTGTAATTTAAAGTGTCGGTTTCAAAGCAAAAACCGCATATTTGCGAAGGTACAAAAATCATTCTGCATTGAGTTTCGCCTCTTTTATAGCTCGTCGTATTACATTAAAGTCTAATCGTACTTTTTCAAAATTAATTGTACGTATAGCCATCGTCGGTATTATGCTGGGGCTGGGGGTAATGCTATTGTCGGTAGCCATTGTGCGCGGTTTTAAGCAGGAGATAAAGGATAAAGTGCGCGGTTTTGATGGCGACATTAAAGTGGTTAAATATGACCTTAACAACTCTTACGAAAACTCATCTTTTTTAAAGGCCGACACATTTTTTAAAGCCGCGCAAAGCAGCCACTTAATTACTCGGATTATGCCCTTTGCCACCAAAGCGGGTATAATAAAGGCAAACGATGAAATGGAGGGTGTCGTATTGAAAGGCGTTGATCAAACTTACGACTGGTCGTTCTTTAAAAAGAATATGATAGCGGGTAATGTAATTGATTTTAAAGACACTACGGAGTCAAAAAAACAGATCATGGTATCGCAGGTTATGGCTAACCGTTTAAAGCTTAAACTGGGTGATAAGCTATTGATGTATTTTGTGCAGCAACCGTTAAGAAAGCGCCCTTTTAAAGTGGTAGGTATATTTAATGCAGGTATTGAAGATATTGATAAAACTTATGTAGTTGGCGATCTTTCGTTAATAAAGCGTTTGAACGACTGGGATGAGCATACTATTGGCGGTTATGAGCTTAGGGTTGCAGATTTTGAACAATTACCTGTTGCCGCGAAATTTATTGATGATGCTTTACCCGCGCGCTTAAAAGCTTATACCGTTGTTGAAAATTACCCAACCATATTTGAATGGTTAATATTGCTGGATGTAAATACCCAGATCATATTAGTATTAATGTTAATAGTAGCTGTTATAAATATGATTTCGGCATTGTTGATCATGATATTAGAGCGCACGGCCATGATAGGCATATTTAAAGCTATGGGCGCTGGTAACTGGAGCATTCAAAAAATATTTTTATATAATGCCGCTTACCTGGTAGGTTTAGGAATGATTTTCGGTAATATA
>DASWOZ010000399.1:0-9670 GCA_036398535.1 Mucilaginibacter sp.
ATGGCATCAGATGTACGCGCATCAATCTCAATCATCTTTTTCCCGTCAGAGCAGATCAGCTTGGAGTAAAATATGCCATCTACTAAATTATAAATGATAATTTCCTGTATGCTGATATGATAGGCCGACGCGAAGCTTTTAAACAAATCATGCGTGAGTGGCCTGCTTGGGGTCATTTTTTCTATTTCGATAGCTATGGCCTGCGCTTCGAAGCTTCCGATAATGATTGGAAGCCTTCTGCGGCCGCTAACTTCACCCAAAACCAGGGCATATGCGCCAGATTGGGTTTGACTGTAAGACAAACCAACAATATCCAGCTTAATTTTTTTCATATTATTACCCATCACAACAATCTTTATGCAGATGCTTTATATTCTTTTACGGCCGCTATTAATTTAGGCACAACTTCAAACGCATCACCAACTATGCCATAATCAGCAACTTTAAAAAATGGTGCTTCAGCATCCTTATTTATCACTACTATAACTTTTGATGAGCTTACACCGGCAAGGTGTTGTATAGCCCCCGAAATTCCTATTGCAATATACAAATTTGGACTAACTGCAATACCTGTTTGTCCAACATGTTCGCTATGCGGGCGCCAGCCCGCGTCTGATACAGGTTTGGAACAAGCGGTAGCCGCGCCTAATACCTCAGCCAGCTCTTCAATCATGCCCCAATTTTCGGGCCCCTTTAATCCGCGCCCGCCAGAAACTATAATTTCGGCATCGGTTAATGAAATTTTGTCAGTAGATCGTACAATTTCTTTCAGCATCGCTTTAAAATCCGATGCTTTAGTTTCAACGTTAAAATCCTCTGTTTGTGCCGGTTTGTTTTCTTCAACTATTTTATATGAATTAGGCACCAAAGCAATTACTTTATTTGCTGATGTTAATTCAACTATAGCAAATGCTTTACCCGAAAAAGCTGTTTTTTTAACCGTGAATTTGCCATTAGTCTGTTCTGGCAATGCAATGGCACCATCAACAATGCCCGCTTCCAGTTTAACACCCAGCCTTGGCGCTAACCCCCGGCCAGAGAATGAATTAGATAAAACCACTGTGTCCGCACCTTCTTTTTTGGCAGCCCCGGCAATTATAGATGCGTAAGCCTGGTTAACAAAATTCTTTAATTGGGCGTTAGATACATTTAATATTTTATCTGCGCCATATTTGGCCAGTAAATTTAACTCATCGGCTTTTACATCGCCAATAGAAACTGCTGTAAGATGGGTATTATTTTGATCGGCAATGGCACGGGCATAGGATACCGCTTCAAAAATTGATTTTTTGAATTTCCCGTCCGCATTTTCCGCATATATTAAAACTGACATATAGTATAACTAAGTATTATATAATTTTAGCTTCGGTATGAAGCAATTCTACCAATTCGGCAACTTTATCTGCCGGCACTAATTTTACCTGTCCGCGTGGAGCAGGTGTTTCATAACCTATCACTTCCGAAAATGTTTTTACCTCAACAGGTTCAATAACGGTTAATGGTTTAGTGCGTGCAGACATAATCCCCCGCATATTAGGAATTTTAGGTTCGGCTACACCTTCAGCAGTTCCGGCTACAAATGGCAGGGGTATGGTCAATATTTCTTTGCCGCCTTCAATTTCGCGCTCAACGGTTGCTGTATTGCCATCAATAGCTATATTTTTAATGATAGATATAGAGGGCAGATCCAAGAGCTCGCCCAGTATACCCGCTACTTTTGAGCCATTATAATCAATAGATTCACGGCCGGTTAAGATCAGGTCAAACGGATTTGCTTTAATGTATTGTGCAATCTGGTAAGCCACAAACCAGGCATCGTGTGGTTTAGCGTTAATTCTTACTGCGTCGTCTGCACCAATAGCCAGGGCTTTGCGTATGGTTGCTTCTGTGTTGTTTTCGCCAACATTTATTACGGTTATTGTGCCTTTTCCGCCTTCGGTTAATTCAATAGCGCGTGCTAATGCTATTTCATCGTAAGGATTTAATATGAATTGAACCCCATTCGTATTAAATTGGGTGTTGTTATCCGTAAAGGTTATTTTTGTGGTAGTGTCAGGAACATTACTAATACACACTAAAATTTTCATGATACGATTTGTTTTTTAAAGGTAATGAAGCTATCATTAGCAGTTTATATATTACTGGCAGCTAATGATGGTTTCATAATATAGATTTTCACAAATTTAGCAAAAAAGATAGAGTTTAAAATGGAGATAAGCAGATTGGATAAGCTATTAGCGTTTATAAAGAATGAGCCCGAAGATGAATTTTTAAAATATGCACTGGCAACAGAGTATCTCCGTTTAAATGAAACCGACAAAGCTTTAACGTATTATGAGGACCTGATAAATAATCACCCCAACTATACAGGTACCTATTACCACTTAGGTAAATTATATGAAGCGCTTGGCCGTAAGGAAGACGCCATTGCTGTTTACGAAACCGGAATGAAAATAACCAAAGAAAAACGGGATAATCATGCATTTGCTGAACTGCAGGCCGTTTACAGAGAAGCTATTGGATATGACTAGGATGATGATTATTAAGTATTAAGAAAATAAACGGGCTCAGTATAACAACCGGGTGTTTAAAATAAAATAACTTGAAAAAACGCGAACTTATTTTCATGACAGATGCCTTTGTGTACACACTAAGTGCATTTGGCGGGCCGCAGGCACACCTGGCTATTTTGCTGCGTGAGTTTGTAGAAAAGCGAAAATATGTAACCGAGGAAGAGCTGATGGAGCTAAATGCGCTATCGCAGGTGTTACCCGGCCCCGGATCAACACAAACATTAATTGGTATTGCGTGGAAAGTTGGAGGCCTGCGTTTAGCCATACTTACCTTTTTAATATGGGTACTGCCATCGGCAGCTATTATGTGTATGGCGGCCATCAGCTATAAAATGTTTGCCAACCGTGGCCGGATGAACGAAATTTTACGCTTTATACAACCCATGGCCGTTGGCATAGTAGCTTATGCCACTTACAGTTTTGCCGAGCGTTTTTTAAAAACGCGTATCAGCACCATGCTGGCTATTGGTTCGTTAATAGTTACGTTGATCCTGCAAAACCCCTATGCTTTCCCTATCCTGGTAATGATGGGTGGTATCGTTTCTTCGGCATTAGAAACCCAGCCACAGGAAAACGAGCTGCGGGTTAAGCTATTTTCTAATACCAACCCCAACAAAGTAGCTTATTTTATTGGTATTTTACTGGCGTTTGCAGCATTGGGTGCTATTATTAATAAAACATCACCATTTAGTTTGCCTATACGTTTGTTTGAGAATTTTTACCGTAACGGTATTTTGATATTTGGAGGGGGACAGGTGTTGGTGCCCTTAATGTACACGGAGTTTGTTGAGGTAAAACATTATTTAACCAGTTCTGAGTTCTTATCCGGGTACGCACTGCAACAGGCATTACCCGGGCCTACTTTTTCATTTACTTCGTTTTTGGGTGGGATAACCTTAGGCAATAAAGGATACGGCATTTGGGGCGAAGTATTAGGTAGTGCCATAGCCGTAATAGGCATTAACTTGCCGGGACTGATCCTTATTTTATTTATTGTGCCTTTTTGGAACGATCTGAAAAAAATTGCACGTATAAAAAATTCGCTAAGCGGAATAAATGCCGTAGCGGTTGGCTTTATGGCCACCGCGTTTATACTATTAGTACGGCCATTTGCCGATAACTGGATGGCTTATATATTAATGATGGCTACGTTTGCCTTACTCTACTTCACTAAAATAAAAACCCCGATAGTAATAGTTATCGGGGTTGTGTTGGGGTTGATATTTTAATCCCATAAGGGGATTTAACGTGCTCTTCTTTAGAAGTAGAGCGCCGGGTAGATTAAAAAGGCGGCTCATCATCTATATCGTCCATACGTGATGGGCGAATGATGAAATTGCTTGGTTTATCAAAATCCTGTGATGGCATCAAGCCTGTAAATGCATTAGGCGAAGTATCAAAACCACCCCCGGTTTCCAAGTCTGTAAATTTAACGTATTTGCCCACAAATTTAAGGCGCACTGTGCCGGTTTCACCATTACGGTGTTTGGCAATAATTACTTCACCTACGCCTTGTGTTGGGTTGTTATTCTCGTCCACATCCAAGCCATAATATTCAGGCCGGTATAGGAACAATACCATATCCGCATCCTGCTCAATTGAACCTGATTCACGTAAATCTGACAGCATTGGCCTTTTTGAGCCACCCGGGCGGGTTTCAACCGCACGGCTTAATTGCGACAGCGCGATAACCGGTACATTTAATTCTTTAGCAACAGATTTCAATGCACGGGAAATACTGCCAATTTCCTGCTCGCGATTACCACCACCTTTGCCTTCACCCTTACCCTGCATTAACTGCAAGTAGTCAATGATGATTAGCTGAATATCATGCTGCGATTTTAACCGGCGGCATTTTGCCCTGAACTCAAATATATTTAATGCAGGCGTATCGTCAATAATTAATGGTGCCTGTTCAAGCCTGCCAATTTTAGAGTGGATTTGCTGCCATTCCCATTCTTCCAACGTCCCTTTACGGATTTTTTCCTGCTCAATTTCAGTTTCGCCGGATATTAAACGGTTAACTAACTGTACAGATGACATTTCGAGCGAGAATACAACCACCGGCTTACTAAAATCAACAGCGGCATTACGGGCACAACTTAAAACAAAGGCTGTTTTACCCATTGCCGGGCGCGCTGCGATAATCACCAGATCCGATTTTTGCCAACCTGAGGTCATTCGGTCCAAATCAGTAAATCCGGACGCCACACCGGTAAGTCCGTCTTTTTTATCTTTAAGCGCTTCAATTTCCTTTAGTGTTTCATGCAATAGGTCATCCATTTTACGCGAATCACGGCGAAGGTTGTTTTGAGCTATATCAAACAAGTTCTTTTCGGCTTTATCTAACAGGTCCAATACGTCTGTAGTATCTTCGTAAGCGCTGTTAATTACTTCGGTTGATATGCGGATCAGCTCGCGCTGAATAAATTTTTGAATGATGATACGAGAGTGAAACTCAATATTAGCTGCTGATGCAACACGATTGGTTAGCTCTGTAATGTAATAAGCGCCGCCAATCATTTCCAGCTCACCCTGAGTACGTAACTGCGCGGTGACCGTTAAAATATCAACCGGAGATGATTTTTCAAATAGTATACGTATAGCCTGGAATATTTTTTGATGGTTATCTTTATAAAATACTTCGGGTTTTAAAATGTCAATTACTGAGGATAACGCATCTTTTTCCAACATCAGGGCACCTAAAACGGCTTCCTCCAAATCGGTTGCCTGGGGGGGTAATTTACCCAATCCGCTATAGGGGGTAGGGTTGGTGATCCGGCTTCTACGTTCGTTAGTGTTCGGCTTATTAGATTGGTTTTCGTTCTCAAAAATCATACTTCACAAAAATATAACAAATTGTAACGTATTCGCTAACATCCGTTAATCAAACGAAAAAATAAATGCCTTTTTCGGTGTCAAATTCAAGGTTTTAAACTAACATGCATTGTTAATAAGATGTTAATACTGTAGTAAGCCGGTTGATTATCAGTAGTGTTAATAAAGATTTTAATTGTTAACTATTTTAAAAAACCGAAACGCCTGTTGAGTTCAATAAGTGCCAAATCAATTAATATGAGTACTTTTGTTATTTACAAAAGCAATAAATTAATGTCTTATAATAACAGGGAAAGTCGCGAAAGTAACCAGATGGTTTTTGGTATCCGTGCGGTAGTAGAAGCCATCCGTTCGGGCAAGGAAATTGAGTCTTTATATATACAACGCGGCATTGGCGGCGAGTTGTTAAATGAGCTAAAGGGCTTGCTGAATGAATACAACATTACCGCGCAGCAGGTACCGGTTGAAAAGCTGAACCGCATCACCATGAAAAATCATCAGGGCGTTGTTGCTTTTATATCGCCCATAACTTATCAAAAAGTTGAAGACATTATACCTCAAATATTTGAAAAAGGAGAGGTGCCATTAATTTTAGTGCTGGATTCAATTACGGATGTGCGTAATATGGGTGCTATTGCCCGTACCGCCGAATGTTCCGGAGTACATGCCATTGTAGTACCCGCCAAAGGTTCGGCGCAAATTAATCCTGACGCGATCAAGACATCTGCAGGGGCGCTGTATAAAATACCGGTTTGCCGGCATGATAATTTTATGCAAACCATTAAGTTTTTGCAGGAATCAGGCCTGCAATTAGTTTGCTGTACCGAAAAAACAAAAGAATATATTTATAAGCCCGATTATACTGCACCAACGGCGATAATTATGGGATCAGAAGAAGATGGTGTACGGAATGATATTATTCGCATTGCCGACCATTTAGCAAAAATACCGATGTATGGCGAGATCGAGTCGCTGAATGTATCGGTAGCTACCGGGGTTATTTTGTATGAAGCTGTGAGGCAGAGAGCAGCGATTGGAGATTAGTAATATGCCCTAATCTCTAATCACCGATCGCTATTCACTATATATACTTCACGCCAAACTTCTGTTTCACGTCTGCAACTACCTTTTTAATGTTTTGTTCCTGGTCACGCGGACATACCAATAGGGTATTGTTTGATTCTACAACTATATAATCATGCAATCCCTGTAAAATAACCAGTTTTTCTCCCGGTACGTTAACCATACAGTTAGAGGAATCATACATAATCACTTTCTCTGACGGGATAACCGCGTTTCCTACATAGTCTTTTTCAGAAAGTTCATAAATAGAAGCCCAGGTACCCAGATCAGACCATCCAAACTCAGATGGCAATACATAAACATTATCCGCTTTTTCCATAATACCATAGTCGATAGATATATTGGTGCATTGCAGGTAAGCCTGGTTTACATGTGTTTTTTCTTGGGGGGTGTTATAGTAAGTGCGTGCCTCTGCAAATATCTCATGCATATCTGGCAGGTGCTGATTAAATGCGTCAACAATAGCTTTTGCAGACCAAACGAAAATGCCCGCGTTCCATAAAAAGTCACCACTTTGCATAAAGGTTTTGGCAATTTCAAGCGTAGGTTTTTCTGTAAATGTTTTTACTTTATGAAAATCACCATTGATAGCAGTTTCCGTATATTGGATGTATCCATAGCCGGTATCCGGGCGTGATGGTTTGATACCTAAAGTAATCAGGCATTCATTTTCACTCGCTGTTTTTAGTGATTTCTCAATGGCCGTAACAAATGCCGCCTCATCTAATATTAAGTGATCTGATGGCGCCACAACAATTGCTGCATCCGGATTAATGCTTTCAATTTTAAAACAGCCATATGCAACACAAGGTGCCGTGTTGCGCATTACCGGTTCGGTTAAAATCTGATCATCAGCCATATCAGGCAATTGTGATTTTACCAGGTCGGTATAACTTTCGTTGGTAACTACATATATATTTTCTTTAGGGCATACTTTTAAAAACCGTTCATAGGTGTTTTGTATCAATGTTTTGCCGGTGCCCAATATGTCTATAAATTGTTTTGGATATGAAGTTCTGCTGATAGGCCAAAATCGGCTGCCGATGCCGCCGGCCATAATTATTGCATAATAATTTTTATTCATTGATTGTTAGGATTTTAATTTTGAATATCCGCCGCAAATTTGTACATTAATATTTAATATGAAGTGCCTGCACCTGTTAAATAATTAATTGCAGCTATTGCTGCTTTATTTGAATGAATAAATAAACAAATTGTTTTTTACTGGTTTGTAATTTTTACATAAAATTTAAAACAAAATCCTGCGTTTATTCATAAAATTTTGTTACTTTAATCTTTAATTATAAATAAATACAAGAATATATACATAATGATAGAAGCTCAAAAATCTCTTTTTGATAATCTTCAAAATTTTTTCGGATTCGATAATTTTAAAGGTGAGCAGGAGGCGATTATAACTAATATACTGGCAGGCAATGATACGTTTGTTATTATGCCTACCGGTGGTGGTAAGTCTATGTGCTATCAGTTACCCGCGTTAATGAGCGAAGGTACCGCTATCGTAATTTCTCCGTTAATTGCCCTGATGAAAAACCAGGTAGACCAGTTACGCGCCTTTGGGGGATCAGACAGCATTGCACACTTTTTAAATTCATCTTTAACAAAATCAGATATAGCCAGGGTAAAAGAGGATGTGCTGGCCGGTAAAACCAAATTACTTTATGTTGCACCAGAATCATTGACCAAGCAAGAAAATATTGATTTTTTACGTCTGAATAAAGTATCATTTGTAGCGGTTGATGAGGCGCATTGTATTTCAGAGTGGGGACATGATTTTCGCCCTGAGTACCGTAAAATTCGCCAGGTGATCAGTAACATAGGGGACGATATTCCAATTATTGCTTTAACAGCTACCGCTACACCTAAAGTTCAACAGGATATTCAGAAAAACCTGCAGATGAACAATGCTACCATTTACAAATCTTCATTTAACCGTTCAAACCTGTTTTATGAGGTGCGTGCCAAACGTAATGTGATTAAAGAGATTGTAAAGTTTGTTAAACAGCATACTGGTAAATCAGGCATTATCTATTGCTTAAGCCGGAAGAAGGTTGAAGAAGTTGCCGAAGCGTTAGCTTTAAATGGTATTAAAGCCCTGCCGTATCATGCGGGCCTGGAGCCTAAGTTACGGGCAGATACACAGGATAAATTCCTGATGGAAGATGTGGATGTGATTGTAGCAACTATAGCATTTGGTATGGGTATTGATAAACCGGATGTACGCTACGTAATACACCATGATGTGCCGAAAAGCATGGAAGGCTACTATCAGGAAACCGGTCGTGCCGGCCGCGATGGGGGCGAGGGCGTTTGCGTAGCTTTCTATTCGCAAAAGGATATTGACAAGCTTCAAAAATTCATGAAAGATAAGCCGGTTTCAGAGCGTGAAATTGGCACACAAATATTAAAAGAGGTTATTGACTATGCGGAATCATCCGTATGTCGCCGTAAGCAACTGCTGCATTATTTTGGCGAGAATTTTAATGAGGCCGGCTGTAATAATATGTGCGATAATTGCTGCGCGCCAAAACAACATTTTGATGGCGAGGAACAATTGCATAAAGCGCTGAGTTTGATAAAAGACATTGGTGAGAAATTTGACGATCATCATATCATCAGTATTTTGATGGGGGCAGATAACCCACAGATACATAATTATGAACATCATTTACACCCGTTGTTTGGCACAGGTAAGGATGATGGTGAAAATTTATGGAACTCGTTATTGAGGCAGGCGCTGTTGAACAACTATCTTTCAAAAGATATAGATCAGTATGGATTATTGCGCTTAACCAAATTGGGCCATACCTTTTTGGATAACCCGCATAGCATTCGCTTTATATTGAACCGGGTTATTGAAGCGGCTGACGATGATGAATCAGAAGATGGCCCAAAACAAGGTGGTGGTGCTTTAGATACCGAACTGCTGCAAATGCTGAAAGATTTGCGCAAAAAAATGGCGAAGCAAAAAGGCTTGCCTCCGTTTGTGCTTTTTCAAGATCCATCATTAGAAGAGATGTGTACGCATTATCCTATTACTAACGATGAGCTAAAACAGATCTCGGGGGTAGGAGCAGGTAAAGCCGCAAAATTTGGCGCTCCGTTTGTTGATCTGATCAAAAAATATGTGGATGATAATGATATTGACCGCCCTA
>DASWOZ010000400.1:0-5617 GCA_036398535.1 Mucilaginibacter sp.
AAAATATAAGCACCCGTTACCGCACCAATAATACCGGGGATTAATAATAATTTGAATAATTTCCAATTAATATTGCCCATCCGGTAATGCATCCAGCCGGCTATACCATTGCTTAGTATCTCTGACAAATGCACCCCCATACTGGCAGCCGCAGGCGGTACCCCCATAGATAATGAAAAAGTGGTGGTGGTAACACCGTATGACATGCCGATTGCACCATCTATTAATGCAAATAAAAAGCCTGCACCTAAAAAATAATAAAATACAGGTTGTATATCCCGGGCATAAGATTTAAATCCAGGCTCATTAAACCATAATGCGGTTACAGCAACAACGATAGATGCAAGAATAGAACACCATATCAACCATTTAAAATTCTTATTTTGCTGGGGTTTAGGTTCAACTAATATTGATGTTACCTCATTTAGCTTTTTAACCTTATATGCAAAATCGCCATTTAATGAATTGCGCAGGTTGCTCATTTGTTGGAGTGTAATATCCAACTCGTCGGGCAATGCTTCGTTCAATACTTCTTTAAGTCGTTTAGCTACGGTTGGTGATTTGCCGTTGGTTGAAATACCTATTTTAAGATCGCCTTTTTGAACAATGGAGCCTAAGTAAAAATCGCATAGCTCCGGTTTATCAGCTACATTGATCAATAATTTTCGCTGATGCGCCGCCTGGCGGATGTATTTATTAAGCTCGCTATTATTTGTGGCTGCGATAACGATGTCGGCACCATCCAGATCATTATCTATAAATGATTTTTGAATGATCTTTATATCCGGGTACTTAGCACATAAAAGGTGTACGGCCGCTATAATATTCTCTGCAATAACAGTTACCCTTGCGTTTTGGCTGTTGTTAACAATGGCTGTTAGTTTTTCTAAACCAACGTTTCCTGCACCAATCAGCACCGTATGCAATGTGTTCAGTTTTAAAAAAACAGGAAATAGTTGGTTGCCATCTGCTTTTTCTTCCTGAACGGATATGGGGTCATTATTTTGAGACAATAGCGTCATTAAATTCACTAATAGACTGAAATTGCGGATGCAGACTTACAACCTCACCAAAAACTAATAAAGCAGGAGAGGATATATTATTTTCTTTAACTACTTCAACTATGTTGTCTACAATGCCAATGGCAATTTTTTCATTAGCGGTTGTACCACTTTGTATTACCGCTACAGGCAAACTACTTTTGCCCTCGCCCTTAAATAATTCTGTAATTTCTGCCAGTTTATGAATCCCCATTAATACAACTACTGTTGCTTTTGACCGGGTGGCATCAATAAGGTCGTTAGATATTTTACCATCAGCCGTTGTGCCGGTAACTACCCAAAAGCTTTCGCTTAAACCCCGGTGGGTTACGGGTATATGCTGTAATTCAGGGACTGCTATTGAACTGGATATACCCGGAATAATTTGTGCGGGAATATGATGCAATGCAGCAAATTCTAATTCTTCGCCCCCACGGCCAAACACAAAAGGGTCACCGCCTTTAAGGCGAACTACATGCCCGTAATTAATAGCATAATCAACCATTAATTTGTTCACGGTATCCTGCGAGTAGGTATGATCGCCAGAGCGTTTACCTACATATACTTTTACCGCGGCTTCAGGTACATGACCCAGTAACTCCTCGTTAACTAAGGCATCATATAAAACTACGTCGGCTGTATTTAAAGATTTAACGGCTTTTAAAGTTATCAGTTCTGCATCACCAGGACCGGCTCCAACCAATGTTATTTTTGGTTGTTTATTTATATTGGTTCCTGCTATCATGATTGCAGTATTTCCTCTCTTTTAGCTTTAATGGTATTTAAAAAATCATTTGCCTGCGCTTTATAAGCTGTTGCAAACGCTTCTGATGGTTCGTTTTGGTTGATCTGTAAAACCAGGTCATTAAAAGTGCCACCTAAATTAACTTCGCCTGTTGATGCAAAGTTGGTATCAAATTCACGGATGATCCCGGCCTGTGTGCTGCTGTTAATTCCTTTGTCCAGCAATAATGCTTTTGCCGAACTGATGAATACGTTATAAGAATGATAAATAGCATCAGACCATGCACCCCTGTTATAGGCTTCATTAGCCCATCCCATTTTTTCGTCAGATTCGTACAGTAAGGTAGCAACTAAATCAATTATTACAGCTGCACATTCACCTACGCCAATAGCAGTAGCAAAAGTTTCTTCATGGCCCCAGTCAACAAACTCGTCATCTGTTAAGGTTTCTAAATTGGCTAATGGTTTTAAAAGCTGATAAAAGTAATCCTTACCCTGCCTGTCATAATAATTATGGAAGGTTTCATCTTCAATAGATCGCTCCTTGTAATCATTTAATACTACCCTCAAAACGTCAGTCGCACGTTTTGCAGGTACTTTAATGATCTTTTCGGCAGCACGGCCAACACCATCACCAACAGTACCGCCACCTAATAATACCTGTACTGACGGTAATACACGTGTCCCGGCTTTTAGTGAACTGCCATGGAAACCTATATGAGCTAAACCATGCTGACCGCATGAATTCATACAGCCGCTAATTTTGATCTTTATCTCGCGGTTATAAATAAACTCCTCATATTCAGAATAAATCAGATCCTCCAGCACACGAGAAAGTGTCATACTATTTGATATGCCCAGGTTACAGGTATCCGTACCGGGGCAGGTAGTTACATCAGCAACACTATCAAATCCCGGGTTAGCAAAGCCTAATTCTGCCAAACCCTTAAATAAAGCAGGTAAAGCTTCTTTTCGTACAAATTTTAGCAGTAACCCCTGATTTTGAGTAATGCGTATTTCGTCGGCAGCATAAGATTTGATAGCTTCAACAAATTTCCTTGCGGTATCCGAAGGAATATCGCCAACTTCCACTTTAATATATACACCATAAAATCCCTGCTGTTTTTGCTCAAAAACGTTGGTAGCCAACCATTGCTCATAATGTAACGGGTTGGTAATTTCAAATGCAGGGTATGCGGTAAGCTCAGGTATAGCCGGTAATGCAAGGGCATCGCGGTTAACCGTAAAGCTTTTAACTTTATTTGCTGTACGTTCTATCTGGGCTAACTGTAAAACCTCTTCCAATCCTATTTTTTGGATCAGGTATTTCATGCGGGCCTTGTTGCGATTATTGCGTTCGCCATAACGGTCAAACACCCTGATGATTGATTCGATATAAGGGATTAACTGATCTTCGGGTAAAAACTCTTCAACAATGCTGGCTAATAGGGGTTGTGCGCCTAAGCCGCCACCTAACATTACTTTAAAGCCACGTTCATTATTGCCGTTTAATTTCGGGATCAACCCAACATCATGTATGTAAGAAAAAGCGGTATCGGCTTCGCTTGATGAAAATGATATTTTAAACTTACGGCCCATTTCCTGGCATATAGGGTTCCGTAAAAAATATTCAAAAACCGCATGCGCATAAGGCGAAACATCAAACGGTTCCTGCGGATCAATACCTGAGGCAGGAGAGGAGGTAACATTTCTTACCGTATTTCCGCATGCCTCACGTAAAGTTATATCATCCTGTTCCAGTTCGGCCCATAATTCAGGCGTTCTGTCCAGGCTAACATAATGTACCTGTATGTCCTGGCGTGTTGTTAAGTGCAAGTTGCTGCTGGCGTATTTGTCAGAAATATCAGCAATACGCAGTAGCTGTTTAAAGGTTACTTTTCCGAAAGGTAGCTTAATGCGCACCATTTGCACGCCCGGCTGCCGTTGGCCGTATACACCTCGTGCCAGGCGCAGGCTTCTGAATTTTTCATCATGTATTTTACCTTCACGAAAATCCCTGATCTTTTTTTCAAGATCTATAATGTCTTTTTCAACAATAGGGTTCTCCAGTTCTGTTCTGAAGCTTTGCATCTGTATATCAATTTATCGTTACAAAAAAAGCCCCTTTGCTAAGGCGAAAGAGGCATATATCCTTTTTACAATTATAGCCAAAACCAGTTGCTTTTTATACTGTAGCTGTTCATTGTGATAAAGTAATTACAATTGATATATGTTGTTTTTTTGTCAGACAAATATAGATATACTATATGGAAATAGTAGTTGTTTTTCGAAAAACGTCTTTATTTACGTTTTCATTACATTTTTTAAATTAACATATCTCTACCTATTCCTTAATATTATTAAGCTAATTTGACCCTAAATTAAACAGCAATGAAAAAGTATATAATTATCATCTTTTCTTTATTTGCACTATAATAAAACCGACGACAAGTATAATCGTATAGGTGATATATTATTAATCCCCGATAATCCCAAAGTTTTTAGTCTCAATAACCGAAAATTATCGCCCGGAACCCACGGCTATGACCCAACGGTTGTTAAAGATATGCACGCCACTTTTTTGCCTGAGGCCCTGCATTAAAAAACATCAAAACATTCCGTCATTTCAAAATATAAATGTGTTTCCTGTGATTACAGCTATTTTGGGCTTAACTTATACTAATAAAATTGATGGATCTACACGGTTGGCAAAACAGATACTTATAAAACAATGATCAGATATTAACAAGAAGGGTGTTTTCCCTGGCTATAATATCGGCGATGCTGGTTTCTGATAAGATTTTTAGCGTAGCATCACGTACTTCAATAAATACATCCCTTATACCGCATGAGGTTTCCTGGTGGCATTCTTCACATTTATGATAAAAATTCAGGCTTGCACACGGTACCATGGCAATGGGGCCATCAGTAATGCGCATAATACTTACCAGAAAAATGTCTTTAGGGTCTTTATTTAAACTATAACCGCCACCCGCGCCTTTTTTGCTGTATAAGTACCCGGCATTACGCAGGTCAAGCAGTATTTGTTCAAGAAACTTTTTAGGAATACGCTCTAATTCGGCAATTTTTGAAATTTGCATAGGTGGCTGATCGGTATTCTTTCCTAAAATCACTAATGCCTTAATAGCGTACTTGGTTTTTTTTGACAGCATTTTCTAAATTAATACTTACAAACTTAAATAAAGAATTTCATATCCGCTAAACTACAGATCCCGCTATTTTTTATCTGAATGTCCCAAATCTTTTTCAGGGCAAACCCGGTCACGCACCAATTGCTTTAACTCTTTAATTTCCGGGAAGCGACCTTGTTCCTTGCGATCAAACAAAACAGTTTGGTTAAGGCGGATATTGTATTTACCCGCGGTTTCGCTGGGTTGCAGGGTTATTCCGTATAAATCATCTTCAAAAGTAGTAAGTAGTTCCTGTGCCATATAGGCTGCCCGTAATAACCAGTTACATTTTGGGCAATATTCAATAGTTATGGTTGGTTTCATTGTTTTAATAGTAATTATAAAATCAGGAGCGAAATTTAACTTATTATGTTCTGAAAATAATGTAATATATTTTGAATAAATAATAAATTACTTACCTTGCAGCAGGAAATGGTGTCTTCCTTTTACAAACCGCATTTGCTGATGACGCCTACAAATTAACTATCGTTATTTACACGATATAATTATTTGCAGGTGAAAAAATTACAATCTCAACACTACTCAATTTTAAAGTATTTAATCCGTTGGACCTTATTGGTCATTCCTGTAGCCATCGTTATCGGAAGCATGGTTGCCTTGTTTTTATGGCTGTTAACCTAT
>DASWOZ010000401.1:0-3922 GCA_036398535.1 Mucilaginibacter sp.
TTTTTTGGTACGCTGGTACCTGTGGTATTATTGATCATTCTGTCTGCCATTAATAATAAGGTATTAAATTATGATAATTTTTGGTTGCCATTTATGGGTGTGGTTGTATTGATGTTTACTGCTTTATTTTATGCCATAAGGGCGTCAAAAGCGGCAATTCAAAACCAGATAATATTTGCTGTGTTAATTGCTGTTTGCTTAGGATATGGTAGTGTAATGCAAATTAATTCTGGATTTGATAAGTCGCCAACTGAATTATTTGTTACGTCTGTAGTCGGCAAATATATTACTTATGGCAGGTCAAACAGCTATCATCTGGTAATTATAGACTGGGCAAATCATAGCAGGCGCAAAAATGTAAGGGTTGGTTCATACTTTTATAAAAGAACAAAAATAGGCTCGGATGTGGATGTGCATTTAAGGCGGGGCTTTTTAAATGTGCCTTATTTTTATGTAACAAAATAACTACGCCTTTGGCTCTTTCTTAATGGCTACTACCGGTAATAATGAATTTCTGAATAATACCAATCTTGATTTTACTGAGCAGGAAAGGCAGGAGAAGTATAAGCATTCGAGCAAAAATGCTTTACTGTTTAATATAATAGGGCCGGTTGTTTTTGTGTTGATGTGGATATTGTAACCGGGCATTATATTCAAGCGGGAAAGCAGTATACTTACCATTTATTATTAACCGACCAGACAAATCACGATAAACCTATAGATGCAACAGTTTTTGAATCATTTTATGATGACACGATGATTGGCTCAAGTGTGGATGTACATTTAAACGAAGGTTTTTTTAATATACCTTATTATTTTGTATCAAAATAACTTATACCTCCGGTTCCTGCTGGCTCAAGCAATGAAAGCTGCCCAACCCCCAAATGATGTCAGTAGAATCAATACCGATCACCTTTCTTTCGGGGAAACAGCCCTGTAAAATCTCTAATGCTTTATCATCTTTATTGCAGCGGTAGGTAGGTACCACAACTGCCGCGTTGCCAATATAAAAGTTGGCGTAGGAGGCCGGTAAGCGCTGATCTTCATAAATAACCGCATCGGGCATGGGTAGTTCAATAATATCCAGTTGCTTACCATTTAGCAGGCGCATGGTTTTAAGGGTTTTCAGGTTATCCTGAAGGATATGGTAGTTGTCGTCATTCTTGTTTTCTTCCACTACGGTAACTATGGTATCTTCGGTTACAAAGCGGGTAATATCGTCAATATGGCCATCGGTATCATCACCCACTATGCCATCGCCCAGCCATAGTATTTGTTCTGCACCGTAATAGTTGTGCAGGTAGGTTTCTATTTGCTGCTGATTTAAATGCGGATTGCGGTTTTTATTTAACAGGCAGGCTGTTGTAGTAAGGATGGTGCCTTTACCATTAAAATCAACCGAGCCACCCTCCATTACAATACCGGGGTTGTAAACCGGTAAATTAAAATGATTACCTATTTTGGTAGGTATCACATCATCCAGATCAAACGGTGGATATTTGCCTCCCCAGGCGTTATAGCCCCAGTCGACAATTGCTTTTTGTTTGGTTTCGTTATTGATCAAAAAAGCCGGGCCATGATCGCGGCACCAGGCATCATTGGTAGGAAAACTGAAAAATTGGATTTTATTTAAGTCAATACCGACTTTATTCAATTCATTTATTGCAAATGCCTGCATTTGCTCATCAGCAACATTGATACGAACTAACTCACTTTCTGATACGGCCTTAATAAATTCACAATATGGTTTGTAAATTGTGTTGATTTTACCAGGCCATGATTCTTTCTTGTGCGGCCAGCTTAGCCAGGTGGCTGTGTGGGGATGCCATTCGGCGGGGAAGAAGAAGCCTTGAGATGTCGGGTAGTTCATAGTTGATGGTTTATTGGTACGTATTTGCCAGTTAGCTTATGTAAATATTATTAATGTATTAATGAGCTCCCTTTGGCCGGTTGTCTTCGTTCCTCGCAATTACGTGGTAGGGATTGGTTTGAATTATTAATTTAATCGTTATCTAATAAACGCTTGGTAATTGGTTGATATGAGTCTATCCTTCTGTCGCGCAGGAAAGGCCAGTGGCTGCGGTAATAGTCGGATTTGCTTAAATCAAGTTCCTGGATGATCACTTCTTCATCGTTGTGTGATGCCTGATAAATGATAGTGCCAAACGGGTTGGAGAAAAATGACCCACCCCAGAATTTAACGCCTGCTTCTTCGCCTACCCGGTTAACACTTACTACATGCACACCATTAGCTACCGAGTGGGAGCGTTGGATAGTTTGCCACGCGTTGTATTGCTCAGTATTAGTGGCTTCATCTTGTGTGGTTGCCCAGCCTATTGCTGTGGGGTAAAATAGAATTTCGGCACCCATTAAGGCGGTGATACGGGCAGCTTCGGGATACCATTGATCCCAGCAAATTAATACCCCTATGGTGGCAAATTTGGTTTTAAAAACCTTATAACCTAAATCGCCGGGAGTAAAGTAAAACTTCTCATAAAAGCCCGGATCATCAGGTATGTGCATTTTGCGGTACTTGCCTAAGTAAGCGCCATCTGCATCAATAACAGCCGTTGTATTATGATAAACCCCTTGTGCGCGTTTTTCGAACAGGGAGGCAATGATCACTACGTTTAATTCGGCAGCTATTTTGGTCAATTCATCAGTTGAGGGGCCGGGAATAGCTTCGGCTAACTGGAAATTATCATAATCTTCCACATCGCAAAAGTAAAGCGAGGTAAATAACTCTTGTAAGCAAACTATTTGCGCGCCTTTTTGGGCAGCCTCTTTTACCTTAACAATCGCCTTTTGTAAATTTTCCTGCTTGCTGGCTGTGCATGACATTTGCACTATGCCTACTTTTACTTTGCTCATTCGGCAAAAATAAGATTTTTGGAGATTAGTTAATTAGCGAATAGCTATTAGTTGAATAAGCTTAAAATAAATTTACTTTTGGTTCACATTGTAAATAACCTGTAACCGTTTTGATTACTAATGCTAATCTAATAACCACTAATCAACTTTTTCTTAGCTTTGCGGCAATGGCAAACTTGCCAATAAAAATTAGTATGTCAGCAACAATGAATGAAAATAATGACGGCGGAATGGAAGAAGAGTTTGACCCGAACGAAACATTTCCGTACGAAGATCCTGATGCGATAGATAAACCAAAAAAGCCTAAAACATTAAAAGGCAGGCTATGGAGCATAGCTAAACTATTATTAAAAATAGGCGCTACCGGCTTGTTGCTGTATTATGTTTTAAGCAAGATAAATTTTGATAAGGTTAAGGGGTTAATTGAGCAATCAAACCCGTGGTGGATGGTAGCTGCAATTTTTACTTACTTTATATCCATCATCATTTCGGCATCCAGGTTATTAAGCTTTTTTAAATCAATAGGCCTGCACATTGGGTGGAAGTTTAACTTGCGTTTATATATGTTGGGTATATTTTATAACTTATGCTTACCCGGTGGTATAGGCGGCGATGGTTATAAAATTTACCTGCTTAATAAGCGCTATAAACAGCCTGCTAAAAAGGTTTTTTGGGCCATATTACTTGACCGGTTAAGCTGCTTTTGGGCTATAGGTTTTATAACCGTAGTACTCATCATATTTTTACCACAGTTAAAAATACCTATTGTGCTGGCCTGGGGGGTGTTTTTGGTGGGTACAGCGGTATATTATTTTGTAGCCTATAAATTTTTTAACGATTATATAAAGCATTTTTGGGAGGCGCATGCAAAAGCTATTGGCGTACAGGCTTTCCAGGTGTTAACCATTTTACTGGTGATGGTGGGGTTGAACCATGACGGGAAATTCGCGCCTTATTTATCGGCTTTCCTGGCATCGTCAATGGCGGCGGTAGTTCCGTTTAGCATTGGAGGATTAGGTTTCAGGGAGTTTATTTTTAAATACGTTATAAC
>DASWOZ010000402.1:0-13645 GCA_036398535.1 Mucilaginibacter sp.
TAATTGCCAATTTTATAGGATACATCCCCCCGGGTAATATTAACTTAACCTTAGTACAGATCACTATTAACCGTGGGATAAAACAGGCGTTGCAATTCATTATCGCTTTTTCAAGCGTTGAGTTTTTTTTTACTTATTTTATTATGCATGCCGCCAAATGGCTTTCGGGCCAGGTAAAGCTGGATATACTGATAGATTGGGTTATGGTTGTGCTGTTTGCTGTATTAGGCGCCATTACCTGGATAAACCGCAACAAACCACCCGAAACCAAATACTCAGATACTGACAGTATTAAATATGGCATATTGTTAGGCTTTATAAACCCTATGCAAGTACCATTCTGGATGATAACCGGCACCTATTTGATCACTCACGAATGGATCTTGACCGGCAAACTGGCATTGGTAATATTCAGTTTAGGATCAGCAGGCGGCGCGTTTTTATGCCTTTTTATTTATGCTCATTTTGCCCGGTATATACAAAGTAAATTTGCCATCAGCACACGCATTATTAATACCAGCATCGCCATTTTATTTTTTTCATTCGCGGCCTATCATATCGTGAAGCGGGTTTATCTGGCTATTGACCCCAGGCATGTTAAACCGAGATCGGCTTATTTAATGACCCATCCTCTTCCTGGCGATCCGATTTACTTTTCAGATTCCATATCTTCTCTGCCTTACGGCCAATCAGCCAAAAAGAAATAGCCAAAACGCCAAAAAACAGCGTTTTGTTGGTATGATCCCAAAAATACTCGAAGTATTTAGTATACAAGAAAATGATGAGAAAGGTAATGCCAAATTCGCGGGCTATGGTGTCATTACTTTTTAAACCATATAATAGAAACCCACCTGCAACTGCGGCAGAGATCAGGCCCCAATAAAATAAGCTGATCTGGCTGATGTGCATCCATTTATCAATATTGCCGTAATTACCAAATATACTGAGTAACCATAGCGAGATAAACAGGTACAATAAACCTACCACATAAGTTTGATCGTCAAAGCGGGCAAACCATTGCCGTTTGCGCAAAACAAAGCTGGCACCAA
Organism: Mucilaginibacter sp.; assembly: GCA_036398535.1. Taxonomy (GTDB): domain Bacteria; phylum Bacteroidota; class Bacteroidia; order Sphingobacteriales; family Sphingobacteriaceae; genus Mucilaginibacter. Next base: position 1,050 of record DASWOZ010000402.1, read on the forward strand.
CTACCACTACCCCGAACAGTACAAATCTTAAAGGATAATTCATACCTAAAAAATAATCACTCCAATGGGTTTGATAACCGGTTGCAGTGCCGAACCAACTACCTAACGAAACCAGGGCAAACAACCATATCAGCCTTGAATCCATGCGCCAGGCTAAAAAGCCATACACAAAAACCGATAGTAAAAACAGTAATGGGAAATTGCCGGAACCATTGTCAAATGTTTTACCCAGGTAGGCAATACAGCTTGCCGTAAATAATACGCCGGTAAAAATAATGGCTTCGTTGCTGAATACTTTTTCGGGCATTAATCGTTCCCGTCTTCTGCCTAAATAGAAAAGGAAGGCGGCAGTGATGCCCGACCCGATACTGATGATAACATCGGGCGTATAATATAATTGCTTTAACCAATTAACCACAGCATCATTTACAATCAAAAAAGCAAAGGAAGCGCCGCCACAAATTAACGCGATCCAAAAGGAGTATTTAGCCAGGCGCATCCAGTCGAAACCTTTTACCTCATACGAGTTGCGCAAGGTTTCGGCCTGCTCTTTATCTAGTTGCCCATTTTTTTCCCAATGAGCAATAGCATCGTTTAAAAATTCGCTTTCCTGCTTATCGATGTGTAGTTTCATAGGTGTTCATAGCTCATGGTTCAAGGCACTATCGTTCCATAAGTAAATACTAAGGTAATGATTTATTCTTTTTTAATATTATAAGTGAAGGCAACAACGGCACACTTATACAATTAGATAAGAGTTACATATTTCTATCTTTACAGCAATGACATAAGGACAATGCGGGGGGATGTGTGGTTGAAGCAATCTCCTCGCTGATAGATAGCGGGCCAGCCTTGCCGAAGACGGGATTGCCGCGCTACGCTCGCAAGGACATAGTTTTTATTTTAATTTAATCATACCGATCCACCCATCCCAATATCCCCCTCCATGTCATTGCGAAACAGGGGCAATGCGAGGGGTATGTGCGGTTGAAGCAATCTCCTCGCTGAAAGATAGCGGGTCAGCCTATCAAGGACGAGATTGCCGCGCTACGCTCGCAAGGCCATAGTTGTTTTGATTTAATCATACCGATCCATCCATCCCAATTTCCCACCATGTCATTATCCTTCCGGGTTTCGTCAAATTTTATAACTTAGACTGGCAATGCACTTTATTCAGCCATCAGCTTCAATACATCTACCCTATCCTGGGCCAGTTGAACTTTCAATTCGTCAAGCGATGTAAATTTAATATCGTCGCGTACAAAATGGTGAAATTCCATGCGGATCTGCTGCCCATAGATCTCGGTATTAAAGTCGAATATATTCACCTCAATATTACGGGTCATGCCGTTTATGGTTGGGCGGCTGCCAATGTAGGCCATGCCTTTATAGGGCTTGCCACCGACATATATTTTAGCGGCAAATATGCCATCGGCAGGTATCAGCTTATATTTTTCTTCTATCATGATGTTGGCAGTAGGGTAACCTATCTGCCTGCCAATCTGGTCGCCGCGAATTACTTTGCCGGTTATAAAAAACGGATAGCCTAAAAATTCATTAGCTAAGTCAATCCTGCCATGTAGCAAGGCTTCCCTGATGCGGGTGGAGCTAACGGCTACATCATTAATATCCTGCTCGGGTATCTCAATTACCTCAAAGCCGTAAACCGGCCCCAATTGTAACAGGTCTTTTAATCCACCCTGACGGTCCTTACCGAAACGGTGATCATAACCGATCACTATTTTTTTGGTGCCTATTTTATTCACCAGCACATCGCGGATATAGCCTTCGGCAGATTGGTTTGAAAAATCTCTTGAAAAAGGCGTGATAATTAAATAGTCTATCCCTAATTGTTCCAGCAGTTCAGCCTTTTCATTAATCGTATTAATTAGTTTAATACTTTCATCTTCAGGATGCAGGATCATCCGCGGGTGCGGAAAAAAGGTAAGTACTACTGTTTCTCCGCCAAATGCTTTGGCTAATTCCTTAATACGTGATATAATTTTACGGTGCCCCAGGTGTACCCCATCAAAAGTACCAATGGTAACAACCGCATTTTTTACCGGGGTAAATTCATCTATATGATGATATGTCTTCATTGTTTAGTAGAATACGTAAAGTTAAGGGGAATGGTTGACAGGCGAAAGTATTAAATATCGGATTTAGCTAATCCGGATTTTTGTTCGCGAATTACATTTACCAGTTCTGTAACTTCCCAGGCATCTTCCAATTTATAATTGCCGCTGCGGGTGCGGGTTAATTTTGAAAGATATGCGCCATTATTCAATGCCTTGCCAAAATCATTTACTAACGACCGGATATAAGTGCCTTTGCTGCATACTACCCTAAAATCAACTTCAGGTAGCTCAATACGGGTAATTTCAAATTCGGAAATAGTTACACTACGCAAACGCAGTTCCACTTCTTCGCCGCGGCGGGCCTTTTCATATAGTCGCTCTCCGTCAATTTTTATAGCCGAGTGCGCAGGCGGATATTGCTTAATATCTCCAATAAATTGCCGGCAGGCACCTTTTATTTGTTCGTCGGTTAACTGGCTAATGTCAAATTGCTGATCGGGCTCCGTTTCCATATCATAAGATGGTGTGGTAGCGCCTAATATCATGGTACCGGTATATTCCTTTTCTTCTGCCTGAAAAGTATCTATCTGTTTGGTCATTTTGCCGGTGCAGATAATGAGCAGCCCGGTAGCCAACGGATCAAGCGTACCTGCATGGCCAACTTTGAGCTTTAGGGGCTTAAACGAGTTGCGCAGCTTACCCACTACATCAAAACTGGTCCATTGGTAAGGTTTGTTAACCAATAGCAGCTCGCCCTCCGCAAAATTAAATTCTTTTTGTTTGTCCAATTTAATTGAATAAGCGGCAAAGGTAGGATTATTTTGCCTGAACCGGATTGGAGGTATCTTAAAGATTATAGGATTGTATTTGTCAATCCTATAATCTTAATATTCATTAATTGTACTTGTTAGTTCTTGTCCTGTGCTGCTATATCATCAATGGTCTTGGTATCAGCGGTACGTACAGTTGGATATTTGATACCCAATTGCTCCAGGTAGGTGCCATATTTTGATGGGTCGTAATAATACTTTTTCATTTCGGCCCTGTATTCGCCCATAATGTTTTTATTTAAATATACAGGCGGTTTGGTGGTTTTTGTTACAAACGGTGTGTATTTAATATCTTTAGTTTGCACATCGTTAAAGTAGGTCCATGCATCTTTAATCAATTGAGGATTTGTAAGCAGATCCAGCAAGGTTAATGCTTCTACTTTTGCACCCGCGGTTACGCCCTTATGCGCAATAGGTGTTGCCATAGCTATCGCATTTGCCCAATGATGCCCCGGCAAACCCGGAATATTTGAAGGATAATGTAATATTACGGTTGGCACGTTCCATGAAATATCGCCAATATCATCAGAAGCTCCACCCGATGGATTTACTACCGGAGTTTGTATAGCCCCTATTTTTGTAGGCAAGCCGTTTGCCCGGGGTGCATTTAGCTCTTTTTGTGCAGCACGTGCCAGCGTTTGATCGGCTTCGCTCCATTCGGGCATGCCAACCATTTTAATATTTTCATACATATCTTCGGCAATAGGCTTGTTAAAATAACCCGGCCATGCACTGCCCAATAATTCTGATGTGTAGGTTGTACCTGTCATTAAAGTTGCTCCCTGTGCTACTTTATTTGCAAAATCCCACATGTCTTTAATTTTTGGATAGGATAATTCGCGGAAGTAATACCAGGCTGCTGCTTTAGAAGGTACCACATTTGGCTGATCGCCGCCATCTGAAATAATATAGTGCGAACGTTGAGTGGGTTCCATGTGCTCGCGATGATAGTTCCAACCAATATCCATCAGCTCAACCGCATCAAGCGCGCTTTTGCCGCGCCAAGGGGCCGCCGCCGCGTGAGCAGCCTGCCCGCTAAAGTTATATCTGACAGAAACCAGCCCGCTGCTGCCACTGCTGCCATAGCCTACATCCAAATTGCTGCTCACATGGGTAAAAATACAGGCGTCAACATCTTTAAAATAGCCATCACGGATATAATAGGCCTTGCTGCCTAACAACTCTTCGGCAACACCGGGCCAAAGCATTAAAGTACCGGGGATTTTTTCGCGTTCCATTATTTTTTTCAGGGCAAGCACTGCAATAATGTTTAGCGGCTGGCCCGAATTATGGCCCTCGCCATGGCCCGGCGCGCCTTCAATTATTGGGTCGTGATAGGCAACCCCCGGTTTTTGTGATGCTTTAGGGATACAATCCAGATCACTGCCTATAGCTATTAACGGTTTGCCGGAACCCCAAGTGGCTATCCAAGCGGTCGGGATACCTGAGATACCTTGTTGTATGGTAAATCCGTTTTTCTTTAAAATATCAGTAAGGTATTTGGAGGTTTCATATTCCTGGAAACCCAATTCGCCAAAGCTAAAAACCATATCTACCATCTGCTGGGTGGTTTTTTGCTGTTTATTTATCTCGACTATCAGCTCCTTTTTCAGGTCAGCCAGCTTAGCCGGACTAATAGCTGCGGATTGCGCATGGGTGATAACAGGTAATAAGCAAAACAATAGCGCAATACAGCATGAAAATCGTCGCGCAAATAAGAGGGTAAAAGTTTTTTCCATAGTTGTAAATTATTGATGATCTGTTAATTAAAACAAAATACCAATAATGTTAGAAATAGCGAGAAAAAAAGAATTATTAGCGAAAAGATTTAGTATTTAGTTAACAGACGATTATTTTATCTCAAACTATAGCGGCAATTTGGCCGGGTCTTGACGATTATTCCCAAAAACCAACAACTCAATCTCTGCGCCTTTTAACCGATAAAACAAGCTCACCTGTTATACCAGAACACATTTAATAAGCATCGCTTTCTTTTGAATAGGTATATTGTGAAGGATTCGTATTGAATAATTTTTTCTGTGCGGCTAATAAACTTTTCAAGTTCTCTTATTGTCCAGTTTTCTTCAAGATATTCTAAAATTTTATAATAAGAAATTTTGGCTATGGGGGACCAGGTAATCGTATATGACAACATTACCTATGATTTCAAAAAACGCGCTTTTACTTCAGTCATTACTGATTATGCGGGATACCTTTACCTGAATTGAGTTCATTTTTAGCAATATTAACCGATTGCTTTACTTCCTCAGGCAAGTCAAACCAGAAGTCGACTTCCTGCACGTCCAACATTGATTTTATTTCATTGAGAACCACGTCATCTTCGCTTTGGATGATTTTTTCTACAATTTTATATTTTAAGGCTATATCCATATTTTAATAATACTAATATAACGTTTTTAGTTTTAAACTGTTATTACAAGTGACTAAATCATTGCTAACTGATGGCCGCTTAAAATAATGCCGATAATAACAGCTCCTAAAGCTATACGATACCAGCCAAATAATTTGAACCCTCTTTTTTCCAGATAAGTGATAAATGTGCGTATAGCCAACATGGCTACTACAAATGCAATAACATTACCAACAGCTAAGAGCTTAATTTCTTCGCCGGTAAATACATGCCCTTCTTTATGAAAATCGTACAGTTTTTTAGCCGTGGCTGCAAACATGGTGGGTACAGCTAAAAAAAAGGAAAACTCGGCAGCAGCGGTACGACTCAGCTTTTGTGACATGCCCCCAACAATGGTGGCAGCCGAGCGTGAGGTACCGGGAATCATGGCCAAGCACTGAAAAAAGCCAATTTTTAACGCGGTTAAATTGCCTATCTCTTTTTCTTTAGTTACAACGGGTTTATTAAACCATTTGTCAACAAATAATAAAATGATACCGCCTACAAACATGGTGATACCTACGGTAAGGGCGCTTTCCAGCAAGGCATCTATTTTTTTGCTGAACAACAATCCAAATATTGCCGCAGGGATAAAGGCTATTAACAGCTTTACATAAAAATTAAATGACTGCAAAAAGCGCTTGTAGTATAATATAACTACGGATAGTATGGCACCAAGCTGAATAGCTATAGTAAAAAGCTTAACAAAAGGATCAGCAGCTATGCCCATTATAGATGAGGCAATGATCATGTGCCCGGTTGATGATACCGGCAAAAACTCCGTAAGCCCCTCAATAATTGCCAGGACTATAACATGTATAATATTCATTACTTAGCTTCCGGCTTTTTTAATATTGCGTAGAAACCAATAGCAAAACCTGTTAACACCACTATTGGGGCCAATACAATTTTGGTATTACTATAAATATCAGTTGTGCCTGCCATTAATATAAAGCCCAGTGCTACAACAGCTATGCTGATAACGAACCAACGGTAATTGCTTTTATCAAATATGAGTTTTACCGGCGTTGCATCGGTTGATTTTGTTGATGATTTTTGGGTGGTAGTTGATTTAGTGGACTGTGCCATATATCTTTTTAATTATTGAATTAGTGATTGAGTGAATTATTGATGCAGGATTTAGTTACCTGTAAAGATTGTATATTTTTAAACGTAAAAATTTATTAACCGCCAGCCATGTACTAAATGCCGAGATGAAAACCCCCAGGCCTATTACAATTAAAAATACGATGCCGAACTCGGTATAATTTTGCAGTATAACCAGATCGGGGATTTGTTGTACGGCCAGGTATAACGTACCCATTAAAATAATAACGGCTATTAACGCGCCTAACAGGCCATGCCATATGCCATATAATAAAAACGGTTTACGTATAAAACCCTTGGTGGCTCCTACCAACTGCATGGATTTAATTAAAAAACGCTGCGAATAAATAGCTAAGCGAATAGTATTGTTGATCAACGCTACTGATACCACTACAAATATGCCTGCAAAGACCAGTATTACTAAACTGATAGAGGTTAAGTTCTGGTTCATTTGGTCGACCAGCGATTGCTGATATTTCACCTCTTTTACTAAAGGATTTTTAAGTAGCTGTGTTTTAAATTTGGTAATATCTGCATTGTTGGCATATTCTGCATTAAGATAAACATCCAGCGATTGTGATAGTGGGTTGTAACCCAAAAACTTCACAAAATCCTCGCCCAGATCTTTTTGAAGATTACGGGCAGCCAGCTCTTTACTTACGTATTGGGTTTGCTTTACCATTGGGTTAGCATCCAACTGCTTTTGCAATTGCAGCACATCTGTTTCGTGCGCGGCATCATCCACAAAAATATTCAGCACAATGTTTTCTTTCACATAACGCGACAGGTTATTGGCATGTACCAATATTAAGCCCAATAAGCCTATCATCAGCAAAACCATTGCAATACCAAATACAGTTGATATGTAAATGGTCTTGGTTTTTTTTGCCGACTCGCTTGCTTCAAATTCTTCCATAAATACAGGTTAGTTTTTGCGAAATTAAGAAACCCAGCCTAAAGGTAAAAGTTTATCTGTTATAATTATTATGGGGGTGGGCTTTAACGGGTTAGTTTAACAAAATTTAACCATTGATTTTTTTGATTGCGCTCATTTTGTTAATGACAACGGATAGATAATCGGGGAAACTGTTAATTAAACGGTTCAGACAATTAAACAAAACTCTGCTCTGCCTGTTATTACACTATGACAAAGCCAGCAAACTCAACAGATAAAGCATCGCCTGCGGATACGCCAACTCACAGGCCAACCGATAACGGTAATAAAAGCAAGGTTAGAAAATCAGACAAAGAATATACGGCTGATGAACCTCATGGCGGCGATATTGCCAAAAAACATGAGAATGAAGAGCAGCCTGTTAACCCGGGGAAGAAAAATTAGTCATTGGAAAAATCCCCAATGACCTATATATGACTAACGAGATATTCCTGCCGAATTAAATTGCAGGTCATATAATTTACGGTAGTAGCCGTTTTCAATACGCAGCAATTCCTGATGTGTACCTATTTCTTTTATTTCGCCATGATCCAGTACAATGATCTTGTCCGCATTTTGTATGGTGGATAAGCGGTGTGCAATAACAATGGCTGTACGACCTTGCATCAACTTGTTAATGGCATTCTGAATGAGTATCTCAGTTTCTGTATCCACCGATGAAGTGGCTTCATCTAAAACCAAAATAGCTGGGTTATAAACCAACGCGCGGATAAAAGATATTAACTGCGATTGCCCTGCTGATAAGGTGGAGCCCCTTTCCATTACATTATAATCATAGCCGCCAGGCAAACGCTCAATAAACTCATGCGCGCCTACATCTTTGGCGGCGGCAATAATTTGCGCGCGGGTAATAGCCTCATTATTCAAACTGATGTTGTTGGCAATGGTATCGGTAAATAAAAACACATCCTGTATAACGGTTGCTATTTGTGAGCGCAGGTAATCTACATCATATTCCCTGATATCATTACCATCAATTTTTACGCTGCCTTTGCCAATTTCATAAAAGCGGTTTAAAATATTGATAGTAGATGATTTACCCGCACCCGTTGCGCCAACCAATGCCAGCGTTTCACCGGGTTTTATGTGGAAGTTAATGTCCTTTAATACCCAGTTCTCATCATTATAAGCAAACCAAACATCTTTAAATTCAATATCTCCCTGTAGCCGCACTGGTTTTAATGTGCCTGTATTTACAGCCACTTCATCCGTATCTAAAACTTTAAATATCCTGTCGGCACCTACCATGCCCATTTGCAGGGTGTTAAATTTATCTGCCAACTGGCGTATAGGGCGAAAGAGGATATTCAGTAAAACAATAAACTCTAAAATGGTGCCCGGTGTAATACCTTTGCCAGATGCGGAAAGCCCGGCCAATTGCTGGTCGGTCAGTATCCTTTTACAACCGTACCATACCAGCAGGCCTATACAAAGGGCAAACAAAATCTCGACCACGGGAAAAAATATTGAGTAGTACCAATTTGAACGAATGTTGGCATCACGGTATTTCAGATTAACGGCTTTGAATTTGCGCATCTCCTGATCCTCGCGGGCAAAGTTTTGAATAATGCTGATGCCTGAAATATGTTCGGCTAAAAAAGTATTGAGTTGTGCCACCTGTGTACGCACTTCCTGAAAGGATGATTTTATGGCCTCTTTAAATACATAGGTAGATGCAAACAGGAACGGCATGGGTATCAGGGTAATTAATGCCAGTTTCCAATCCTGTATCAGCATGTAGGCAATTACAGCTACTACCAGCAGCATATCACCCATGATGGAGATCAAGCCTTCAGAGAAAATATCGGCAATGGTTTCCAGATCAGACACCGTACGGGTAATGAGCATGCCAATGGGTGTACGATCAAAATATTTTAAGCGCAGGCTGGTGATATGGTTAAAAATATCTATCCGCAAATCGCGGATAACGGATTGGCCAAGCGCGTTGGTCATATACGTTTGGTAATACTGCGCAACGGTTTGAATAATTAGCTGGCCTATCATCAGCTCCACCATAAAAAGCAGGCCTTTGTAATTATCAACCAATATATAATCGTCCAGTGTTTTTTGGATCAAAATTGGTTGTATCAGCGCGCTGCCTGCCAAAAAAACAGTTAAAAATGCAGCTATGACAAACGTAGTATTATACGGTTTAACATAATGCATTACCCGCTTTAGCAGTTTCCAGTCAAATGCTTTTCCGGTTACTTCGGCCATGTATTAGTGAATGAGTGATTAAAATGCAAAGTTAAATTTAAAAAATCCGAAACCTAAATCAATTAGTGATTGATTGAATTAGTGAATGAGTAATTAAAATGCATGTTTAAATTTAAAAAATCCGAAACCGAACATCCGAAATATATTTAATCTAAAAATGGATATTTTACCTGTGTTAAATACAAACCACAGGCCGGTACGGATGTGCCCGCATTACTGCGGTTTTTGCTTTCGATGATCTGGCGAATACCCACAGGTTGTATTTCTTTGCGGCCCACCATAAGTAAAGTACCTACAATTGCCCGTACCATGTTACGCAAAAACCGATCGGCAGAGATTTGAAAGACGATGCCTTTATCCTGCTGTATCCATTTCGCATTAGTTATTTTACAGTTATTGGTTTTAGTTTGTGTGTTTGATTTGCTGAAACAGCTAAAATCGGTATATTCCATCATGATCTTTGCCGCCTGGTTCATCAGTTCCAAATCCGGTTTATCACGTAATTGCCAGGAATAAATAGTTTTAAACGGATCCTTATCAAAATGGATATGGTATTCATATGATCTTGAGGTTGCATCAAACCGGGCATGTGCATTTGCAGCAACGGGAATGAGTTGTTTTATAGCTATATCATCGGGAAGAATGGAATTGAGGCTTCTTGATAGGAGTGCATAATCCATGGCTGATAGATCATGGTCTGTTGTTTCCATATCAAAATGCGCAAAGAATTGTTTGGCATGCACACCGGTATCTGTGCGGCCGCAGCCTAATGCATCAATTGGCTGGCGAAAAACGATGGATAAAGCTTTATTTAATACTTCCTGAACGCTTATGGCATTATGTTGCGATTGCCAGCCATGATATTTGGTACCATCATAAGCCAATTCAATAAAATAACGTTGTTTTACTGTCACGCGGCAAAAATAGTGATTAGTTAATTAGAGAATTAGCTAATTAGTTTGCAAATTACCAGTCACTAATCTTTAATCGCTAACCACTAACTTATATACTCCTTATAAATCATTTCAAACAATAACTTATTTTCAACAGCCGTATCAAAAGGCTGATCTAAAAAAGTATTGCTGTAACCAATTTCTTTGGCCAGGTTTTTTAACACTTTAAAATAGGTTACTTCTATACCTTCAATTATCTGCAAGTAAAACAGGATGAGTACATCGCGCTCAACCGCTGTTTTGCCGGCTCTTATTACAGTCAGATATGCCTCCAGTGTCATGGCTTTAATACCTAAAACACTTGTTTTTGACGGCGATTTATTTATCTCTCTATAAATCTCATCCATCTGTACTATCTGGTTATTGGTATCATTACGGCATTCATCAATAGCCAGTTTTAACTGCTGTAAAGAAGCCATTTCTTCAACTTCTTTAAAAAAATCTATCAGGTGATGTTTACCCAGATAGATACTGTTTAAATGCTCTAAAAAAATATTTCGAAGATGATTGTTTTCAAACTTAACATCTTTAGGCAGCAGAGGGTCTGGCAGGGATTTATCCATTATTATAGCTTAAGGCGCATAAATCTACAACATAAATCATCATATGCAAGTAATTTGGCCGGTTAATAAAATCAATTCATCACATAGCTAAAAAATTTATCTTTGCTAAATAAAATATTTAACAATATGTTACAACGCATACAAAGCATTTATCTGTTGCTGGCCAGCTTGGCGCTGCTTGCCTTATTCATTTTTCCATTTGTGCATGATGTATATGTGAATGGCAAACCGGTAACAGTTATGGTTACAGGTATTTACCAAAATGTTAACGGGCAACAAACGCATACCGATTTTTTTACCGCGCTTACTGCTGCCACAGGGGTTGTAACTTTATTACCACTGGTAATTATATTTCTATACAAAAACCGCAAACAGCAAATTGCCTTATGCTACAGTACCATGCTGGTAATTATTGGGTTCAGTTATTGGGTATCGCAAACCGTAAAAAATGCTATACAAGAGGCCAGCCTGGCCATGAGCAATTATGGTATTGGCATCATCCTGCTATCGGTAAGTATTGTATTTATAATACTGGCACAAAAAGCGATACAGCGCGATGAAAAGCTGGTTAGGTCGGCTGATAGGTTGCGGTAAAATCAGTATAAATCATTCCTTGAAATGGATACAGGATATTAACGATATTTTGCCATCCAAACTGTATCACCGCAACAATCCGGGTCTTCTGCAACAAATTTTAAAGTTTTAAAATTATGCTTTTTCAAAAGCTGTTCGTATTCTTCCGGATCTAATGAGCTGTGAAATAGGTTTTCGCCGCCATTCATTCCCCAGGCATCGCCATGTTGCGGCCCAGATGTAAAAACTAATATTCCACCGGGGTTTAAATTTTGTTCAAAGCGTTCAAACATTGCCGGCTGATCGTAATCCGGCAGATGAAAAAAGCTATGCCATGCAATTATTGCGTCAAATTTTTTATTTAAATTAAGTGATCGCATGTCCTGCAAAATAAGCTCAGCTAACGGAAAATTTGCTTTAGCAATTTCTAACATTTTACTGCTTGCATCAACCCCGGTAACATTTAGTTTTTTGCTGATTAAATATTTCAGGATAGGATCGCCGGTGCCGCAGCCTAAATCTAATACCGATGCTCCTGCAGGTAATAGCGCCAGCATATCATCCAGGTGGTTTTTCTCAATTAAGCCGATATACCTGTTCTCTGAGAACCATGTAGCAATTTTATCGTAAACTTTATAAACATCTTTATTTTCGCCTTTTTCCATTGGTCACTTATAAACAAGATTTAATGTATTGTTACAGCACCAATATATTTTTAAAATATGAATTCACGCTGTATAAACAAGCTATTAATTTGTATTCTAAAATCAATATTTGATATTTCAAATATTAACCTTACCTTTGCGCCCGATTTGGCGATGTAGCCAAATATGTTATTTTAAATCATGAACCCATTTATTCAACTGGGAATCCGTCATGATATTGTTAATGCCATCTCTGAGTTAGGGTT
>DASWOZ010000403.1:0-4983 GCA_036398535.1 Mucilaginibacter sp.
GCAAAATCTTCCTGCTGAAACTGGCGGGATTCCATGAGGGCTATAGCCAATGCATCACCCATAACCAAAGTAGCTGTTGCAGACGATGTAGGCGCCAAAGCCAGCGGGCAGGCTTCGCGGGTGATGGCTATATTTAAATGATGATCGCTATTTTTAGCGATGGTGGAATTTGGGTTCCCGGTGATACTGATGATCAAGTTTTTATTCCATTTTAAAAATGGAATTACCCTAAGCACTTCATCTGTTTCGCCAGAATAAGATATGAGAATAACGTAGTCATTAGGGCTTACAATACCTAAGTCGCCGTGAAAAGCTTCGCCGGGATGTAAAAAGAAACTGGGGGTACCTGTACTTGACAAAGTAGCCGCTATTTTTTTACCGATAATACCAGATTTGCCTATACCAATAACAATAATTTTACCATTGGTGTTCAATATCGCGTTTACAACAACCGTAAATTGGTCGTCAATTAAACTCGCCACATTTTGCAGCGATTCAATTTCGATGTCAAAAACCCGTTTGGCTATTTCCTTCATTTTTTGTTGTATAACTAAGAAACTAATGGGGCCATCACTTTATCCAGATCTTCAGTTTCACCATGTTTGGCCCATCGCTTAAAGCATTATCCGGATCGGGATGTATTTCCATAAAATAACCATCAGCTCCAAATGCTTTTGCCGCTAAGGCCATCATCGGCACAAAAGTACGGTCACCCCCGGTTTTACCTCCTGCCCCACCCGGGCGCTGTACAGAATGGGTACAATCCATACAAACCGGGTAGCCAAAGGCCTTCATATCATATATATTCCTAAAATCAACCGCCAGATTATTATAGCCGTACATATTACCGCGTTCGGTTAATATAACTTGCGTATTACCCGCCTCAACTACTTTTTGCGCGGGATAAAACATATCATGGCCGGATAGAAACTGCGCTTTTTTGATATTCACAATTTTACCCGTTTTAGCAGCAGCTACTAACAGGTCCGTTTGGCGGCATAAAAACGCGGGGATCTGCAGTATATCTGCTACCTCGCCTACCATAGCGGCCTGGTAGCTTTCGTGTATATCGGTAACTACAGGTAAGCCAAAACGATTTTTAACGTTTAACAACATTTCCAGGCCTTTCTCTAACCCCGGACCGCGATAGGAATGTATAGATGTACGGTTAGCTTTATCAAACGAGGATTTAAATACAACAGGTACGTTATATTTTTGGCCGGCTTCGGCTACCTTTTCGGCTACCTGATATAAAAGCTCCTGATTTTCCATTACACAGGGCCCCAATATAAAAAACGGCTTTTGCCGCATCTGTTCAAACAACAACATATAGATTTATTATAGGCAACAAATATAGTGCTATTTTGAATAGCCTTAAAACTCTTGGCCTCAATACTCACCCCGACTACGCTACGTTGGTCGACCCTCTTTGCGCCCAGCGAAGAGAGGGCAAAGGGAAATCGTTAAAATCTCCCTTTGCCTGTCTAACTGTGCTTCCCACCGATAGAATTACTATTATTTGAATTTTGTATCTTTGATAGATGACAGCAATAGTTGGGCTTAAAACATTTTATAAGCATATTAACCAGGCATCGGCACCCGTTGAAAACGAAGTTGGGCACTTTAATATGTTTAAGGTGGAAGATCTGATCTTAAAAGATCATAAGCAAGCCACCTACAGCCGGCGCAGTTTTTTCAAAATAAGCCTGGTAACCGGTCACAGTAAAATACACTATGCCGATAAATGTATGGAAGTACTGGATAGTGTACTGGTGTTTACCAACCCGATGATTCCCTATTATTGGGAACGGATAAGCGAAAAGCATTGCGGCTATGTGTGTATTTTTACCGAGGCCTTTTTTAGCCGGTTCGGAAATATAAAAGATTATCCCGTTTTTCAAATTAATGATGCCGCTGTGATACCATTAACTGCAAATGACACCTCCAGATTTAATGAATTGTTTTTAAGAATGTTTAATGAATTGCATAGCGATTATACTTATAAATATGATCTGTTACGAAACCTGTTAATGGAGGTTATTCATGAGGCACAGAAAATGCAGCCTGCTGTAGGAAGTGTACATAATGGCTCTAATGCATCTGAACGGATAACCTCATTATTTGCCGAATTATTAGAGCGGCAATTCCCGATTGAATTGAATAACCAGATCATTAAGCTTAATTCTCCCGCTGCCTTTGCCGGGCAATTGAACATACACGTAAATCATTTAAACAAGGCGCTTAAGGAAATAACCGGGCAAACCACCTCGCAGTTAATCAACGAACGGTTATTGCAGGAAGCCAGAATACTTTTAAGAAATACCAACTGGAGCATTGCCGAAATTGCCTGGAGTTTGGGATTTGAAGAACCTAATCATTTTTCGAGCTTTTTTAAAACCCGCGTTAAAATTACGCCCAACCAATACCGGAAATCGACTGATTGATTTTTGTATTTTTTACTTTGGTTTGGGTATTACTTAGGGTTATGATTAGCTGAACTTTGCCTAATAAAAATAAAATCACTATGTGGACAAAAAACAATATTCCGGATCAAACCGGCAAAACAGTAATTGTAACCGGCGCTAATGCAGGTATTGGCTATGAAACAGCGCTTGCTTTGTATGAAACAGGTGCGCATGTTATATTAGCTTGCAGAAGCCTGGATAAAGCAGAACAAGCTATAACTAAAATAAAGCAGTTAAATGGCACAGGCACATTGGAAGCGGCATTGCTTGATCTGTCAAGCTTAGCGTCTGTAAAACAATTTGCAGACGATTTTATAAAAAACCATAAGCAACTTGACTTGCTAATTAATAATGCCGGTGTAATGATACCGCCTGCATCAAAAACGGCAGATGGATATGAATTACAGTTCGGGGTTAACTTTTTAGGGCATTTTGCGCTTACCGGTTATTTGTACCCATTGCTTAATGCTACACAGGGCTCAAGAATTGTTACATTAAGCAGTATGGCTTATTTGCACGGCGTTATTGATTTTGATAATTTGAAATCAGAAAAAGACTATGAGCCTATGCGCGAGTACTGCCAGAGTAAACTGGCTGACTTGATGCTCTCTATTGAATTGCAAAGAAGAATCAAGGCTAAGGGAGATCAAACCACGTCTATAGCTGCGCAACCCGGCGCCAACAAAACCGAACTTTCAAGACATATGAGCGATGAGGCATTTACAGCGGCCGTAGCGCGTGTTGGTGAATTGATGGAACCATGGCAGGGTGCTTTACCTTCTTTATACGCTGCTGTAGCTGATGAGGCTAAAGGAGGAAAATTGTATGGGCCGGATAAAGATGGCGGATACAGAGGGTATCCTGCCGAGGCTGATATTACACCCAATGCATTGGATGAAGCAGTTGCCAAAAAACTATGGGAATTTGCAGAGCAGGTTACGGGCGTTTATTATCCTGAAATATAACTTGGTCATGCCACTTATGGGTTAACCTGTCGCCTTGGTTTACACTCCCGGCTTTGTTTCGCTCGCCGACCCTCCCTTCGCTGCGCGGAAGGAGGGTTAAAGCATCTACTCCCCGCTTAAATTACATTTCTCTGTCTGCCCAAAGGCTTCGGCCTTTTAAATTTCTTCCTAATATTTATTATTAATGATTTTTTGATGTTTTCTGAATAGTATATATCAGTTATGAAGTTTAATTTAGTATTTAATTATCAGCCAATTAACTACTAAATTAAACATTACTATCATGAAAAAGTTATTCAAAATTACTTTGTGTGGATTTGTGGTTCTAAGTGTTACACCTATTTATGCCCAACATTCTATAAAAAAAACATGGTCGACGGACAGTGTTTTGGCTATCCCTGAATCTGTACTACTAGCAAAAGAAATTATGTATGTTTCATTAATTGACGGGGACAGCTGGACAAAGGATGGCAAAGGAGGTGTAGGTAAATTAACCCGCAGCGGAAAGATCATTAATCAAACCTGGATAACCGGTTTAAATGCGCCAAAAGGAATGGTTATAAAAGGTGACTTTTTGTATGTGGCCGATGTGGATGAACTGGTTGTTATCAGCATTAGTAAAAACAAAATTGACCATAAAATTAAGATCAATGGAGCCGCGGGATTAAATGATGTTACCCTGGATAAAACCGGCAGCATTTATGTAACCGACACCAACAAGGGTAATGTATATAAAGTAACTAATGATAAGCCCGAATTATATTTAGATAACTTAAAAAGCGCCAATGGCATTAAAGCTGTAGGTGATAAATTATATATACTTGACGGAGATGGAATGTACGTTACCGGCAAGGATAAAAAGCTTACTAAAATTTGCGCACTTGAACATGGCGGCGATGGCATAGAACCTATTGGAAATGGGGATTTTTTGGTAACTGAGTGGGCCGGGTATTTTTATTATGTAAGTGCTAATGGTAATAAGCAGCTTTTACTGGATACACATGCCACTAATAAACGAACAGCAGACATTGGCTATGACCCCATCAGGAAAATTATATATATGCCTACCTTTTCGGGCAAATCAGTTGTAGCGTATACGTTGGATTAAAGTGATTACTGCAAATGCAAAGCATTTTTAGTCTTCTCTGAAAGTAGAGGATTTGACCTGGAGTGGCGAAAGGGATTTAAAGTGGTGACTTACATTGACAGTATATCTGTAGCGTAATAAAATGTTACTAAACAACAAAAACTGATACCAAAGTATCAGTTTTTGTATTCAAACCCGACGTCCCCATGAACCAATTTTTGGATAACTTTAAACGTATAGCCACTCTATTTGATGTTGTCTGCTAAACTGATCAGTTTAACGTACTCTTGTGTTTTCATAGCGTTTTTTGTTGAGGTTTAGTTACCAATAAAATGCCCCCCAATACAGCGCAAATGATGATAGCCGTTATGTGTGGCATAGCCTGAAGAACACCATTATAGCTTTTGCTAAGAACAATAAGCATATCGGTAACAGGAATCATTGTCCCTGCTAATAAAGTTACGCC
>DASWOZ010000404.1:0-2622 GCA_036398535.1 Mucilaginibacter sp.
ATTACTTTTGCCGCTGGTGTATTTACCTGTTTCCATTTAATAGACGGTGGATTACCGCCAAATTCCTGTGCTTTTACTAATGTAACAGTTAGCAGTAGCAACGGAAGTAAAAAGCATTTTGGGCTGATTTTTAGCATTGAGGTGAAAGTACGGAAATTGTCTGAATCAGAATTTACAGGATTATAGAATTTTCAGAATACTAAAGCGTTGATTCTGTTAATTTTTTAATTTTGTAAATTCTGATTCAGACTGTACAATAACATGACATACCATACAGCAAAACTACCTACATTTGCCAATTGTTATTATAAACATGGCTAAAGTTTCAATTAACCTGGCAACGGGTTCTATACAAAAAGAAGAGATCATAGTAGGTATTGATTTGGGCACTACCAACTCGTTGGTGGCCTTTATTAATCCGGATAAAAACCCACAGGTAATTAATGATACCGGTAAGGGTGTTTTAGTACCCTCTATAGTCCATTTTGGGGAGGCCGGTGAAATTACCGTTGGCAATGAGGCCCGTGCCTATTTAACTACCGATCCACATAACACTATATTTTCAGTTAAGCGGTTATTGGGCCGTTCTTACAAAGACATTGAAAACTATAAAGACTTTTTTAGCTATAAAGTTATTGATGACGATACCGAAAGCCTGGTAAAAATTAAGGTGGGTGATAAATTTTATACGCCTATTGAGCTATCGGGCTATATATTAAAAGAATTAAAAACACGTGCCGAGCATGCGTTAAAAACCCCGGTTAACCGTGCAGTGATAACCGTTCCCGCTTATTTTAACGATTCGCAACGCCAGGCCACACGTGATGCCGGTAAACTGGCCGGGCTGGACGTTTTACGGATAGTAAACGAGCCCACTGCCGCCAGCTTAGCCTACGGTATAGGTTTAAACCCGGATGAAACCAAAACTATAGCTGTTTACGATTTAGGCGGGGGCACGTTTGATGTATCCATCCTGCAAATACAAAACGGCATTTTTGAAGTACTGTCTACCAATGGCGATACCTTTTTAGGCGGTGACGATTTTGACAGCACGATTGTAGATTACTGGATAGAAAAGAATCAACTTAATAAAGCCGAACTGGTGGCTAATCATGAACTGGCGCAACAGCTCCGTTTAAAGGCCGAAGAAGCTAAAAAGGCGTTTGCGCATCAAAGTATATTTAACGAAAAGATTGGTGAGATATGGTGCACAATAGACAGAACCACCTTTGAACAACTGATATTACCTAAAGTACAGCAAACTATTAACGCCTGCGAAAACGCATTGAAAGATGCGAAATTAAACATCAGCCAAATTGATGAGGTGGTAATGGTGGGTGGTTCAACCCGCACGGCTTTGGTTAAAAAGATGGTTGCCGATTTTTTTGGCAAACCGGTACATGATGACGTTAACCCGGATGAAGTAGTTGCTTTGGGTGCTGCTATACAGGCAGATATACTGGCAGGCAACCGGTCGGATATTTTATTGCTGGATGTTACCCCACTGTCTTTAGGAATTGAAACCATGGGTGGATTGATGGATGTAATTATTCCACGCAACTCAAAAGTGCCTACCAAGGCGGGCAGGCAATACACTACCTCTATTGACGGGCAGGTAAATATGAAAATTGCGGTTTACCAGGGTGAGCGTGATCTGATCAAAGAAAACCGCAAACTGGCCGAGTTTGACCTGAAAGGCATACCCTCTATGCCGGCAGGCTTCCCCAAGGTGGATATTAACTTTTTGCTGAATGCTGATGGCATATTAACCATACAGGCAATTGAATTACGATCGGGCGTAAAGCAGGAAGTGGAAGTAAAACCAACTTATGGCATTACCGACGACCAGGTGGAGCAAATGCTGATGGACAGCATTACCCACGCCAAAGAGGACGTAGCACAACGCATGCTGATAGAAGCACGTACCGAAGGAGAACAAATGGTGTATACTGTTGAGCGCTTTTTACAAAAGAATGGTTCGCACCTGTCTATAGCTGAAATTACTGAAACGCAAAAATTTATCGGCCACCTGAAAGAAGCTTTAACCAGCGGTGATAAGGACCTGATACATAAAACCATTGACGAGGTAAACGAGTTTACCCGCCCGTTTGCCGAGCGATTAATGGATACCGCTATCAGCCATGCCATGAAAGGCAAAAGTATTGAATAATAAAAGCGGCTCCTAAAGGAGCCGCTTTTATTTAGATATTGTTTATTGCTTCCTGCTCTTTCAAAGCTGCAATATTATTCTTGTCACTGAAACTGTCAGTCTGTCCCGCAAAATCTTCTAATAAACTGGCTATTGCATCCAGGTTATCCGCAATACGTTGGTGCATATCCGGCAATTCTTTTTCCAGTCTTTTATCGCCCAGGTCCATATTATCAACTTCAATTTTTCCTAATTTTTGTATAATAGCCTGCTGACTATTTTTCAGATCTTCCAACTCATGGACAATCTTTTCCATCAAACCAAATTTCTTTAACTTATCCATAGTGATGTGTTTTTGTTTATGCTGATACAACCATGCCAGACAGAAATTGTTTGAAAATTTGGATTTATGGATTATAACTAATATTTTAGTTAAATGAAAAGTGTATTAATTCTTCTGTTTCTATTTTTTA
>DASWOZ010000405.1:0-10309 GCA_036398535.1 Mucilaginibacter sp.
GTTAATCATTGCCAACAAAGAACTTGCCTTCCAGAACCAGGAAAAAGAAAAGCGGGCTGCCGAGTTAATTATCGCTAATAAAGAACTCGCCTTTCAAAATACCGAAAAGGAGAACCGTGCAGCCGAATTGATTATTGCTAACAAAGAGCTTGCCTTTCAAAACGAAGAGCGTGCAAACAGGGTGGCAGAACTGATTATCGCCAATATTGAGCTGGTATTTCAAAATGGAGAAAAGGAAAAGCGCGCGGCCGAATTAATTATTGCCAATAAGGAACTTGCTTTTCAAAATACCGAAAAAGAAAATCGCGCGGCCGAATTGATCATCGCTAATAAAGAACTCGCTTTTCAAAACAAAGAAAAAGAAAGCCGTGCCGATGAATTAATTATTGCCAATAAAGAATTGTTGTTTCAGAACGAAATAAAGGAAAAAAGCGCGGAAGAGTTGGCGGTTGCCTACCAGGAACTTAAAAAAGCCGAAGAACATTTAAAAGAATATATACACGGGCTGGAAGAAATGATGTTTATAACATCACATAAAGTAAGGCAGCCCGTGGCCAATATTTTAGGCATAACCAACATACTGGATGATTTTATAAATACCCCCGTTCAATTGAAAAAACTGATTGATTATTTAAAACTATCAGCAATATCGCTTGATGCTTTTACTTATGAGCTGACAGCTTACATTAGCGATTTAGAACAAAAAGGAAAAAGTAAATCATAATATTTTAAGTAAATTATTTGTTAGGGTTGCACGATACTACTTATATTCAATATATTTACGCTCCCGTTAATTTAATTACAATCCCAGGTAACATAAATGAGAATAGCAATACTTATTATCTTTTGTACAATAAGCATTACAGCATCTGCCCAATTTTGGCAAAAAAAAGAAAAACCCGCACCCATTGTAAGGTCTGAACAATTACCCGATGCATTTTATATCTCCACAATTCCGGTTATTGAAAAAGTTGAGATAACGCCCAATTTTTCTGATGTATCTTTTAAACGCAGTACCTATGATATTGAGCTTGCCGAAGATGCGGTAATGAAAGAAGCGAAGCATAATATGCGGTTCAGAATATACAATTTAGCCAGTTATAATTTTAGTGACCTGGCTGCATTGTACATATTACAGAACAGGTTTTCTGAAGCTAAATGGTATCTGCTACAAAGCAACAACATTTCGCGCGGGCAAAATGATGATAAGCACACAATCTCTAATTTAATAAATTTAGCTATTATTAAATCAGCCATAGGCGAATTAGCCTTAGCTAAAGTAGACCTGCAGGAGGCGCATGACCTGGCCAATGCAAAGGGCTTTCAAACAGACATTGTCGAAATTGAAAAAAGAATGCATGATCTGCAATTGGTCAAATCTACCTCCCCAAAAGCCGAATTGCGCTACGCCGAAGCGGTAGAGCTGAGCAATAAAGAACTAAAGCAATAAATCTCAATCCAATATCGTTTCCTATAAACTATTATAACAGTATTGTAAAATATCCCGTCTGTATAAAAACAGCAAAACTTTATTGTAATATTGTTAATTGTAAATAAAAGGCAGGCTTTTTGCACGCTTGTTTATTACATTAGTAAATTATATAGTACGCCAATAATTGATGTTTGATTTAATTCCCGACTTAAAGAAAGTAAAAGATATGTTTAAGCAATTATATTTTGTGTTGGTAATTGGTACCGCACTTGCCTGCCACGCCGCCACGCCAAAACCTATACAGGTACCCGGTTCAAATAATTTAGAGCCCACAGTTCAGCAAAGTGTAGTTTGTAAAACAGTGGCACAGTTTGTTACTACTTACAACTATAAAAAAGTTGAATTGAATGACTCTCTTTCAACCGTAATATTTAACCGATACCTGAAAAGCCTGGACGAAAATCATAATTACTTACTGGCCGCTGATGTAAGCGATTTTAACAAATATAAAACTGTACTGGATGACGATATTAATAATGGAAACCTGAACGATGTATTTTATATGTTCAATATTTTTCAAAAAAGATATGAAGAACGCATTAAATATTCACTGGCTCAATTAGATAAGACTTTTGATTTTACCCAAAACGAATTATTCACTTATGATCGGGATAAAATGCCGTATGCTGCATCGGAAGGTGATTTAAATGCCGATTGGACCAAGCGTGTAAAATACGATATGCTAAACCTAATGTTAGCCAATAAAGATGTGGCCAAAAATAAAGAAACACTAAAAAAGCGCTATCAAACCTTATTAACGCAAACCACACAATTAGACGCGGATGATTTATTCCAGATTTTTATGGATGCTGTTACCGAAGCTGTAGATCCGCATACCAATTATTTTAACCCCCGCAACGCGGCGAATTTCAATATGGAAATGACCCGCCAGTTAGAGGGTATTGGCGCAACACTACAGGCAAAAAACGAATACATCACTATTGCCAGCCTGGTACCGGGGGGCCCTGCCGATAAAACCCACCAGGTAAATACCGGCGACCGCATTATTGGTGTTGCCCAGGGAAAAGATGGCGAATTTCAGGATATTATTGGCTGGCGGATTGAAAATGCCATCAAATTAATTCGTGGCACCAAAGGAACCTTGGTAAAATTGAGGATTCTTCCGCAAGGCAAAAATGCAGGAGATAAATCCAGTGTTGTAGAAATTGTTCGTGAAAAAATCGTATTGCAGGATCAACTGGCAAAAGAAGAAATACGCACCTATAATAACAATGGTAAAACCATTAAGATAGGGATTATTAATGTACCTGCTTTTTACAGCGATTATAGTGCCTATAAAGCAGGCGATGCCAACTATCACACTACCACACGCGATGTAAAACTGATATTAGATACGCTGAAAGCAAAAGGCGTAAACGGTGTAGTGATTGACCTGCGTGAAGATGGCGGCGGCTCATTAGCCGAGGCTATTTCACTTTCGGGCTTATTTATTAAAACCGGCCCGGTAGTGCAGGTACGTGACACCCGCAACCAGATAGAAGTAGATACAGATGATGATCCTTCGGTTGCTTATGATGGCCCAATGGCCGTATTGGTTGACCGCTTCAGCGCGTCAGCATCCGAAATATTTTCAGGAGCGATGCAAGATTATGGCCGGGCAATCATCATCGGTACTCAAACTTATGGTAAAGGTTCAGTACAAACTCAAATTGATCTGGATAAAATTATCAGTTCCTCTTTAACCGATAAAATTACATCAGCCGTAGGCGGTCAGAAAAAGCCCGTTTCAACCGGCAGTGAAAGCAAATATGGCCAATTAAACTTAACCATAGCTAAATTCTACCGTATCACCGGTAACTCAACTCAGCATAAAGGGGTAATGCCTGATATTCAGTTCCCATCGGTTATTCCTTTAACTAAATATGGTGAAGATACCGAGCCATCTGCCATGCCGTTTGACATAATTGCTAAGAGTGATTACACAAAAGTGGGCGATTTTACCAACGTAATACCGCAGTTAACCAAAATGCACGAACAACGCATGAGCAATGACGCCAGCTATAAATACCTGATGGAAGATATTGCTGATTATAAAAAGAGCGAAAACGAAAAAACAGTTACACTTAACGAGGTGCAATTGAAAAAACAACGCGACGCGGACGAGCAAAAAACATTTGACCGCGATAACCTGCGCCGTGTAGCTTTAGGTTTAAAACCTTTGAAAAAAGGCGAAGCCAAACCTAAAAAAGAAGACCTTGACTTTTTAAAATTTGAAGCAGGACAAATATTAACAGATTACATTAATCTGGATACTAAAATTACCCGTGTAAATACCAGCGGCTCATTTTAATCTAAAAAATTACAGCGTTCAAAATCCCGGTTGCCCGGGATTTTTACGTTTAAAACAATTGGGTTTATTAAGAAACAATGCTATGTT
The DNA here is from genome assembly GCA_036398535.1 of Mucilaginibacter sp. Classification (GTDB taxonomy): domain Bacteria; phylum Bacteroidota; class Bacteroidia; order Sphingobacteriales; family Sphingobacteriaceae; genus Mucilaginibacter. Next base: position 3,891 of record DASWOZ010000405.1, read on the forward strand.
AGGGCACGAGTTGTTAAAGCAGCAACCTTTCGAAATGATAGTATAATACGTTACAACTCCGTTACAAAATTCCGCATAGCAGCACCCGGGTCAGTTTGCTTCATGAAATTCTCGCCAATTAAAAAACCGTTGAACCCGGCCTGTTTTAACTGCTTGATAGTTTCCAGATTACTGATGGCGCTTTCGGAGATCTTCAAAAATTCATCGGGAATATGCTTAACTAATTGGTAAGAGGTTTCTACCGATACGGTAAAATCTGCCAGGTTACGGTTGTTTACGCCTATGGCATCTAAATTAGGATTGATGCTGCGCTCCAGTTCTTCCAAATTATGTACTTCCAGCAACACATTCAATCCCAATTGCTTCGCGGTCGAGGCCAGTTGTTGTATTTCGGCGGGAGTAAGTATGGCCGCTATCAATAAAATAATATCGGCGCCCAAGGCTTTGGCTTCAAAAATCTGGTACACGTCGATCATAAAGTCTTTGCGCAAAATGGGTATGGTATTCGCCTTTCGTGCCTTTACCAGATCGGCTTTATCGCCTGCAAAAAAACTATGATCGGTTAAAACCGACAAAGCCGAAGCACCCGCAGCCACATAACCATTAGTCACTTCCTCAACGGTTACCTTATCATTAATTATACCTTTTGAGGGCGACTTGCGTTTAAATTCGGCTATAATACCGGTACGATCGGGCGCTAATAAAAAGTCTTTGAACGAATAGGTTTCCCTGCCAAACAATTCAAAGTTTTGCAGGTCGGCCATTGGGGTAATTTCTTTAGCCGCCTGTACCTCTATCTTTTTATGTGCTACTATTTTATCTAAAATATTCATGCTCATAACTCCGCCAACAGGCGAAAATTTCTAAATTATCTGTTATAATAAACACCTACACTAATCAACTGATCGCTGATCACTCCCCGTCAGCGGCTAACCAGTTTTGCATCATTTCTTTTCCGTATTCTGTTAATATAGATTCCGGGTGAAACTGCACGCCCCGTACATCATATTGTATATGCCTCAATGCCATTGCCGAATTATCTTCCTCGTCAATAGCCGTAACGGTCAGCACATCGGGGATCGCTTTTTCATCAACCACCCATGAGTGATAACGCCCCACTTTAAAACTCTGGGGTAACCCTTTAAACAGTTTTTCCTGCTCATCAATAACCTTTATGGGCGTTGCAATGCCATGCATTGGCTGGTTCAAATTGTATAATCTGCCGCCAAAAACCTCGGCAATAGCCTGCTGACCCAAACAAACACCAAATATGCTTTTTACAGGTGCATATTTTTCAATCACTTCCAGCAATAATCCTGCCTCAGATGGTATGCCCGGCCCCGGCGATAAAATTATTTTATCGTAAGCATTCACATCATCAATAGCAAACTGGTCATTGCGCCATACCTCGCACTGTAAGCCAATTTCATTAACCAAATGAACCAAATTATACGTGAACGAATCGTAATTATCTATTATTAAAATTTTGCCCGCCGGCCCCCTAAAGGGAGAGGAAGCATTTATATTATTACCAGTTGTCATATCAATTATTATTAAAACTATCATTCCCCCTTCAGGGGATTTACAGCTCTTCTGCCAGTTCTATCGCTTTTCTCAAGGCCGCTATTTTATTGTTTACTTCGTTCAGCTCGCTTTCAGCTATTGACCCGGCTACAATTCCGGCTCCAGCCTGGTAATGCAGCGTATTGTTTTTACTTAAAAACGAACGGATCATGATAGCATGGTTAAAATCGCCGTTAAAACCCAGGTAACCAATGGCACCACTGTAAAAGCTGCGTTTGGTTTTTTCGTTTTCGTCAATGATCTCCATAGCACGGTATTTTGGCGCGCCGCTCAGTGTACCTGCCGGGAAAGTATCGGCCACTACTTTAAACGAGGTAACCCCCGGTAATAATTTCCCACTCACATGCGACACCAGGTGAATCAGGTGCGAATAATATTGCACCTCTTTAAAAGCCTTCACTTCTACCTGTTCACAATGGCGGCTCAGGTCGTTACGGGCCAGGTCAACCAGCATCACATGCTCGGCAGATTCCTTTGGATCATTCTTCAGGTCCTGCGCAATCTGCGCGTCTTTTTCATCATCGCCGCTGCGTTTAAATGTACCGGCAATGGGGTAAATACTGGCCACGCGGTTTTTAATGGTGATCTGCGCTTCGGGCGATGAACCGAAAATCCTGAAATCGCCGTAATCAAAATAAAACAAGTAAGGCGATGGGTTGATAGAGCGCAGCGCACGGTACACATTAAACTCGTCGCCTAAAAACGATTTGGAAAACGCCCTTGAAGGCACAATCTGAAAAACATCGCCACGATAAATATGCTGCTTCATTTTTTCAACTATCGCGATAAACTCATCACCGGTCAAATTCGATTTTTCCTCATCCTTGCTTTGAAAGCTATATTCGGGGAAGTTCTTATTTTTGATCAGATCCTCGATTTTTGAAATGCCTGCATTTTCTTCACCATCTTCGGGTTGGTTATGAAAAATATACAGCTCGTTTTTAAAGTGATCAATAGCGATGATGTACCGGTAAACATGGTATTGCATTTCCGGTATTTTTCGGGTTGTATCTTCGCTCTTTTTTAATTTAATAGTTTCATAATGCTCTACCGCTTCATGCGTAAAGTAACCAAACAAGCCGTTCGATGCTGTTTTTAACGAGATCTCGGTAGTTTCAAAACGGGTTAAAAATGTATTAATAGCGGCAGTTAGCTCAAACTCGCCCGGTCCATATTTTTCATGGCTGCCATCTGGGTAGGTTTTTTTCAACTGTCCGTCGGTTAAAACCAGGCCCGCCACAGGTTCGCAGCAAACATAGCTCACACTATTTTCGCGGCTATGGTAATCAGAGCTTTCTAAAAGTAAGGAATTGGGGAATACATCCCTCAAACGCAAATAAATGCTTACAGGCGTTGTGGTGTCTGCCAGTAGCTTTTTATAAGTAGTTATTATTTTATATTTTTTCATGATATGTTAAAGTCCCTAACGCAAAAAACCCAGCGAATGAGGGTCGCCGGGTTTCTTATTAGGTTTGCAATTGATTAGTCTGTCTGATCAAAAAGATATCCGGGCACCCATTTTATTGGTGTGCCACCAAAATTTAATATTGCTGTTTTTGATCATTGTGGACGCAAATTTATAAAGAAAATTGAATTAGCAAATTTTTTCTCAACATTTTTGCTATTCTACCTCAAAATAGGTAGTTTACCTGCCAATAATGCGCCAATTACTACTAAAAATGCTATCCCGTAAAATATAAAAATGATACGGTGCTTGGCTTCCGGCAGTACCAGTTTCTTTGATTTGCTGTGACCAATAGTTATTAAAACAATAGCAATGATCATCATAACCCAATGTTCTACAGTAAAGTAGCGTGTGGTGTCATTTTTCATGGTACCGCTGTTAAATTGTACCAGCGGGCTTAAAAAATAAAGCACAATCCCAATTAATAATTGGGTATGGGCAGATATAAGGGCAAACAAGTTAACCTTACGATTGCCTTCGGTATATGGGCTTTTTCCCATCCATCCAATTAATGATTGGATAATGGCCAATAAAACCAATACAAAAACTACATACCTGAAACCGGAGTGTAGTTGTTTAACAAAATCATATGCGTCCATTGTGTAAATTTTTTTGTACGAATATACGATAAAAGATAATTTGGAAATTACATTGAAAAACTAAACTTTCCCATCAACACTGCCGGATTATTACCAATAGCAATTGGCTCGCCTGCCAATGCCTCATTACCTAATAAGGCGAATAATATAGCTTCTTTGGCATCCGGATGAATACCCAATGCTGCGGTATCTGCAACAACGGCTTGCGTCAAAGCCCTCTTTAAATACTGAATAACAAATTTATTTTTTGCACCGCCGCCACTTACAAATATTTTTAGCCCATTTAACGGAAAATGGGATTGAATAAAATTAGTGATTGATTGCGCGGTAAGCATTGTCAGCGTAGCGATCAAATCTTTTGCCTCCATATTTAAAGTATCAGATTGCTGTTGTGCCTGGTGTACATAGGCCAAATTAAACAATTCAGGCCCGGTAGTTTTTGGGGCGGCATCATTAAAAAACGGGTGGGCCAAAAGTGCTGTTAGCAATGGGTCATTTACCATGCCCGAAAAAGCTATCGCTGCATCTTCATCATAGGGCAGGCTAAAATAGTGCTTAACGGCGGCATCAATTAAAGTATTCCCCGGGCCTATATCGGTGCAAAGAACTTTTCTCATATCCCCATCCGCAGGCAAAAAAGTTAGATTGGCTATACCGCCTATGTTTAAAAGTATCCTGTTCTCGCCGGGCTTACTGCCTAATAACACATCGCCATATAAGGCCAGCGGCGCGCCTTCACCGCCTGCAGCAACATGTTTTTGCCTGAAATCGCTAATGGTTAATATACCCGTTTTTACAGCTATATGATCGCCATCGCCAATTTGAAGGGTAGCGTTGGGATAAGCGGATTGGTTATGTAACCTTTTAGGAGCATGGTAAATGGTTTGCCCGTGGCTGGCTATAAAATCAACATCATCTGGTTTAACGTTCCAATCACTAAGCGCCTGTAAAATCAGCTCGCCATGGTAATTGCCGATGAAGGCGTTAAGCAGGCAAACTTTCTCCAGGTCAACATTCTTTTTAGCAAATACAGCGCTTACCTCATCTTTAAAATGCACATCGTAAGGGATAGTCACAAATTGCAATAACTTAAATTGCGTTTGCAAACCATTACCTGTAAACCGGCACAAAGCAATATCCAACCCATCTAACGAGGTGCCCGACATTAAGCCGATGCCTGTTTTAACCTCCTTTTGGGCAGCGTTAACTAATTTTTGCAGATTTTGATTTAACGATAACACGGGTTTAAATTAATTAAATAATTGGTATTATTTAAAAACCTTCTTCCCCGGAATGACCTTGGGTCACATTAACAATCCACTTAAAATTTCTCAAATAATTTTTTCTCGATAAAAAGCTCCTCTTCTTTTGGAGTGGGGTTGGGTTGAGGCTAAACAATCATTTAAATTAACTAATTGTAATACTATGCGCAAAACATAAAATATCGGCTCCTATCTACCTATATTTGTTTAAAGCCGATCATCTAATTTATACTATGGCCCGATTAAACTTATTAGAAGAAACCCGTTACGAAAAACTACCCGTAACCGTATATGCCAATTCTGCCACCGCGTCAATAGCGGTAGCCAACCGTATTGCAGCATTAATTAAAAACAAACAGGCAAAAGGCGAAAAGACCGTTTTAGGCCTGGCAACAGGCGTTACTCCAATAGCCGTTTATGCCGAACTGGTAAGATTACATACTGAAGAAGGTTTAAGCTTTAAGAATGTGATCACCTTTAACCTGGACGAATATTACCCCATGCAGCCCACCGCTACACAAAGCTATGTGACCTTTATGTATGAGCATTTGTTTAGCCACATAGATATTGACCCGGCCAATGTGCATATCCCGGATGGCACTTTACCACAGGGTGAAATAGCCGCTTTTTGCCTGAACTATGAAAAACAGATAGAAGAAGCCGGGCGCCTTGATCTGCAAATATTAGGTATTGGCCGTACGGGCCATATTGGGTTTAACGAGCCGGGCTCTGCACCAAATTCTGGCACCCGGTTGGTAACGCTTGATGACCTTACCCGCAATGATGCCTCGCGCGATTTTGGGGGTAAGGCCAACGTACCTACCAAGGCCATCACCATGGGCATAGGCACCATATTTAAAGCCCGCGAAATTATCCTGATGGCGTGGAACGCAAAGAAAGCACCCATCATCAAAAAAGCAGTTGAAGGAGAAATATCCGGCGATGTGCCTGCCACCTATTTGCAGCTATCTGATAAGGTAGAGTTTGTGCTGGATAAAGATGCCGCATCAGCGCTTACCCGCTTTGACACACCATGGCTGGTGAAAGATTGTGTTTGGGATAATACTTTAAAAAAGAAGGCGGTTATCTGGCTATCTAATAAGGTGAGTAAGCCTATCTTAAAACTGGTAGAAGAAGATTATAATAACAATGGTATGGCCCAGTTAGCTGTAGAGCAAGGGCCGGTGTACCAAATTAACATTGACATATTTAACCAGATACAGCATACCATAACCGGCTGGCCGGGCGGCAAGCCGGACGCGGATGACAGCCGCCGGCCCGAGCGCGCTTTACCCGCCAAAAAGCGGGTGATTATATTTTCGCCGCACCCGGACGATGATGTCATATCCATGGGCGGTACGTTCATTCGTTTGGCAGATCAGGGACATGATGTGCATGTGGCCTACCAAACGTCGGGTAATACAGCCGTATGGGACGATGATGTATTGCGCTATATGGAGTTTGCTATTGACTTTAATAAAAGCATTGGTGAGGATAGTTCTAAATTAC
>DASWOZ010000406.1:0-4823 GCA_036398535.1 Mucilaginibacter sp.
AAATAATCGGACGGGCGCTTTCCCGCCAGCGTAAACAACTCATCAATATACTGAGGCATAGTTAACAGGCTCGGCCCGGCGTCAAAACGAAAACCATCCTGTTTCAGTTCTGATAACTTACCACCGGGGTAATTATTGGCCTCAAATACCTCAACCCGATAACCTTTAACAGCTAAGCGGATAGCGGTAGCTATACCCGCTATCCCGGCACCAATTATCAAAACTTTTTTATCAGGCATGGAGCAAATATAAACTACCGGTAATAAAAAAGCAGAACCGGGTAAGATTCTGCTTCATTGTTGTAAGTTATGAATAGCATTAAGCGTGCACACCCTCGGCTATTTCTTCAATAGCCTTGCGGTTAAAAGCATCCAGATCGGCAGGGGTACGGCTGGTTACCAAGCCATTATCAACCACTACTTCTTCATCTATCCAATGCGCGCCGGCATTTTTAAGGTCAGTTTGCAGGGACGGGAAAGATGTTAGCGTACGGCCACCTATCATGCCAGTTTCTATCAGCATTTGCGGCCCGTGGCATATGGCTGCCACCGGTTTGCCTTCATCCAAAAACGCAGATACAAAAGCTACGGCATCTTTATTCTGACGCAGCTTATCCGGGTTTAAAACGCCACCGGGTAAAACCAATGCATCATAATCATCCGGGCTCACGTCGCTCAGTTGTTTATCCACATTTATCTCAATACCCCAGTTGGTTTTATCCCACGCTTTAATTTTTCCACTTTTGGGGGATATTACATGAACGGTTGCACCCGCCGCTTCCAGCGCTTGTTTAGGGCTGGTCAGTTCCACTTGTTCAAATCCTTCCTCGGTAAGGATCGCTACTTTACGATTACTTAAATTAGCCATGATCTATAGATTTTTATTTGTAAATTATAAATTCAATCTATATATAATTACAGCTATAAGCGGGTAAGGTTTTCAAAAGGTTAAATTAATTGCATTATTGATTATCCGCAATATACTGAGCCGCATATTTGATAAAGTTACTGGTCAATCCATAATCTTCAGTTCCTTTACGGCGGATGAAAAAGAAGTCGCGGGTAATTTTTAAGCCCTCAATAGGCACTTCAACCAAATCACCTTCGGCCAATTGGCGAACGATAGACGGGCGCGGCATAAAGCCCAGGCATTGGTCGGCCAATAAAAAGTTCTTTAAAGCTTCGGTACCACCTAACCGTATTTTAACAGATAAGTCGGCAGGCTTTATATTTAATGCCGACAGCGATTTTAACAAGGCATTTAAGGTACCCGAGCCACGCTCGCGCAAAGCGACAGGGGTTTTTAACAGTTGTTTTAAGGTCAATGATTTACCGGCCAACGGGCTTTTAGCCGAGCATACCGGGATTACCTCATCGCTCATAAAGGGCTTGTAAGATACTGTGGTAAGTTTATTATCTACCTCAATTATGCCAATATCAACCTCGTGGTTCAACAAGGCATTTAAAATATATTCTGAATTACGGTTTACCAGTTGCACATGCACACTGGCATATTCACGTTGGTAACCGGATAAGATGGATGGTAAGATATACAAGGCAATAGTGGTACTGGCACCCAAACGTAAATGCCCGGCAGCCTGCGATACATTGCTCAATACAGAAAGATCGTATTCTATTTTGCGCTCAATCTCGGTGGCTTGCAACAGGTATTCGTTTAGCTTTTTACCCGCTTCGGTGAGCAGAATGCTGTTACCCTTGCGTTCAAATAAGGGCACTTTGTATTGATCTTCCAGCGCTTTAATATGCTTACTGATGGCGGGCTGCGTTACAAATAAAACCTGCGCGGCTTTTGAAAAGCTAAGATTAGCTGCAACCTCCATAAAAACCCGGTGAGCAAAAGAGATCATTGTAGTTTGTTAATTATATCATCTTTGTTAACAGACAATTGAGAGGAAACTTCATTTATAATTACCATCAGGGTGCCCAATTTTATTGGGCCGTGATTAGGGATAGTTATATTTTTAACCCCATCTTCTATGCTTATCGACATCCTGATATGACTACCCGTTTGCCTGATAACACTATAACCAAATTTTAATAAAACTTTAACCAAATCCTTTCCGGATACATCGCGAGGTACTTTTGGAGACATAACTACTAAAAGGTAATTATTTCTTCTTTAACTAAATGAAGACGAATGATTTTAGGAAGATGCTCATCATCAAAGTGACATTGAACGGCATCGCGAATATTCATTTTAAGTTCATCAAGGGTATCTCCTTGCGTAAATATTGCTTCCCCAATGGCCCTGGCATTGTAACCCCCTTCTATAGCTTCTTCTACTAAAAAAAAAATCTCATTCATATTCAAATTTATCGAATTTATAGCAAAATTTTAAATTTAGTTTTAGTACTATAAAAACAGGGATGGTCTAATGACCATCCCTGTTAATTAAAGATTAGTTATTATTCTTTATGCACTAAGCACTGCCTGGCCAATTAAATGATTAGCCATTAAATACTCGGCAATTTGTACGGCGTTGGTAGCAGCGCCTTTACGCAGATTGTCTGATACGATCCAGCAATTCAGCGTTTTGGGTTGCGACTCATCCCTGCGGATACGGCCAACAAAAACCTCATCTTTTTCATGCGCGTCCAGCGGCATTGGGTATTTTAAGTTAGCTACATCATCCGTAACAATAATGCCCGGTGCGTTTTCTAAAATCGACCTTACTTCTGCCAGGTCAAAATCGTTTTCAAACTCAATATTTACCGACTCGGAATGACCGCCAATAACCGGAATATGCACGGTGGTCGCGGTAACTTTAATGCTATCGTCGCCCATAATTTTATTAGTTTCGTTAACCATCTTCATCTCTTCCTTGGTGTAACCATTCTCGGTAAATACGTCGATATGCGGCAATACATTCAGGTCAATTTGGTATGGGTAAGCTTTAGGCCCGTCAATACCTTTACGCTCATTAAATAACTGATCAACCGCTTTAACACCGGTACCGGTTACGGATTGGTAGGTAGATACCACTACACGTTTAATTTTATAACGATCATGTAATGGTTTTAAGACCACTACCATTTGTATGGTTGAGCAATTTGGGTTGGCAATAATTTTATCTTCGGCGGTTAATACATTGGCGTTAACCTCGGGCACTACCAGCTTTTTGGTAGGGTCCATGCGCCATGCCGATGAATTATCAACAACTGTTGTGCCCGCAGCCGCGAAAAGCGGAGCCTGTGCCAATGAAGTACTGCCCCCTGCCGAAAATAAGGCCAGGTCGGGCTTCTGTTTTATCGCATCCTCAACAGAAATTACCTTATAAGTTTTACCCTTAAATGTAAGCTCTTTACCTACACTTTTTTCGGATGCAACCAATAACAGATCTGTAACGGGGAAGTTGCGTTCTTCAAGAACCTGCAACATTTTGGTGCCCACTAATCCCGTGGCACCTACAACTGCGACTTTCATTTTTCGTTTTATTTATAAATAACTATTAAAATTTGAGCTTCAAATATCGGAATTATTTTTGTTGTTAGCCTCAAAAAAGACGACGCAATTAGTAGTCTGTATTTTTAATGTATTATATATCAATAAAAAGCGCCGGCAATATCGTATTACCGACGCTTTAAATATTTTAAGTTGTTATTTAACCTTGCCGGCAGCGTTTGCATATACAACGTTAGATAAAACCCCGGTATCTGCCTTATCAGGTATATGTGAGCAAAAGCCGATGCCTACATAAAAAGGCCCGTCAATTTTCAGCTTTACAGGAGCGCCAAACTGGTGCATAGGTTCGCCAAACATACTTACATAAAGCGCAAATTCATCGCCATGTTTTTCAATGCCGATACGCTGAGCGTGTGCAATTACGCCATCATCGGGCGATTTACCACCGGGCAGTCCACCGCGACTGGTAATGCGATATTCCATATCCTTTACACGTTCGCCTTTTTCTGGGCGCCATGCCAGGTGGATCATACCGGCACCGTGTACAGCCGTTACCGCTTCTTTCGAGTCATCATCCAAACTTTGACGGATTACCAAAACCGCTTTACGGTCGCCAAAGCCAGCGGCATCCGGGTAGGTTATATCGGCAGCTAATGAAACATCGCCCGATACTTTTTTCCATAAATAACGAAATTCATCACGTACGTACCATATATTGTACCCGGCAGAGGTAATGGTATAGGCCTTAGTAACAGGATCATAGCTTGAGCTACCCGGTACCAGGGCGGCGCCAACGTCAGACTGGCCCTCAAATATGCCGATAGGTGTATTCTCTGTACGGGCGGGGCGGTGAAAATCTGGCGGTGGTGATACTTGCTGATGGGTTGCAGATGCAGGCAGCGCCCATTCGGGCACAGCTGGCGTAGTTTGCGCGGAGGCCACGTATGGCGCTGCAAACAATATAATAAAAGCGGGTAGCTTTTTTATGATATTGGTCTTCATAAAAATCAGGTATTTTGGTTTATAAGTGTAATTCAAATATAATGAAGTATTATACAATTCAAAACTTAAGCCCTACAACAATTACGTTCAATTTTTTACCTTTGCGCTCAAATTTAAAAATAGCATGAGCGAAAAGATTTTGGTGATTGGCGCCAACGGACAGATAGGTACGGAACTGGTAATGGCACTCCGAAATATCCATGGATCTGAAAATGTTATCGCATCTGATATTCATGACCCAAACCCGGGCAACAATGCCGGTCCGTTTGAGCATGTTAACGTTATGGATAATGATAATTTACGTAACCTGTTTGAAAAATATCGCCCAACACAAGTTTATCTTTTAGCTGCTATTTTATCTGCCGTAGGCGAAAAGAAACCAAAACTGGCCTGGGATTT